>PCCP01000035.1 GCA_002731775.1 Gammaproteobacteria bacterium | reverse complement strand
ATGATCCGCAGCACAGAGAGAATGCCATCATTGCGGGCCTTGAGATGCTCGAGAAAGTAGAGGAACTCAAAGAGGAATTCGCCGCAAGGGGATACCCGGAAGTCAATGTGGGTGTCGGTATCAATACCGGTTTAATGAACGTAGGAGACATGGGTTCAACTTACCGTCGTTCCTATACTGTGCTGGGTGACGTGGTCAATCTGGGCTCAAGACTGGAAGGGCTCACCAAGTTTTACGGCATTCGATTACTCTTCGGAAAAGAGACGGCCAGAGAGCTGCCCGGTTTTCTATCCAGACTCATTGACAAAGTAAAGGTAAAAGGCAAGCATGAAGCCGTCGAGTGCTACCAGCCGATTTGCAGGGAAGTCGATGCCGACGCGGCGTTGAGAGCCAGTGTCGTCGAATACCATGAGGTGCTGGATTGTTATCACGAGCAGGACTGGGATGGCGCCGAAGCGCGGCTCAATGATCTACTTGAGAAAGAACCTGATACATTCTTATACTAGGTCTACCTGGAACGCATCGAGACACTGCGGGAAGTCGAATTACCCGAAGACTGGGATGGTGCGTTTACTCATACCAGCAAGTAAATTAGCTTTGTGCGCGTACAGCGTCCATTAGTGCCTGTACAAGATTACGCCAATCCCTCTGAAGCCCTCGTCTTTGTTGACATGAAGAGCTAAGTCGGTAAAATGCGCGTCTCTCCTGCGTTGGGTGGTTAGCTCAGTTGGGAGAGCGTCGCCCTTACAAGGCGAATGTCGGGGGTTCAAATCCCTCACCACCCACCAAATCATGCTATAAACACTCACTGTGCAGTGTGCTGTATGTAGTTGCTTCACGGACCGGTAGTTCAGCTGGTTAGAATGCTGGCCTGTCACGCCAGAGGTCGCGGGTTCGAGTCCCGTCCGGTCCGCCATTTTACTTATAGAATAAGGCTATCAGCCTTGTTCTTCGCTATACATATCCAAATACATACCCATAAATTTTGGCTGGCGCTCGCCAGTAAGCTGCTTTTTGCTATATAGCTCTACATGGGTCTTCTCTGTCGAACCGGCTTGAGTCTTAAGCAGAACTGATAGCTCTTACATCGCCACTTAGAGCCTCCTAGATCAACCCAGTAACCGCCTAGCTCATACCCACCCCCTGTTTTCTAGTAACCGCCCAGTCAGCACACCCACCCCCTGGGCACCACCCACTTGTCCAAGCAGGTTCCATCTCGGACTATTACATATTATATTGGACGAACGGTTAATTAATTCTGAGGTGTTTCCTGACACTAAACAGAGTATCTTCTGGGTATGAATATAAACAAACTAACCAAATTCCTCAGCCCTATCTGTAGCTTTCGTCGCGATGAAAGCTTTATAAAAAAACTACTAACAACATTCAAGTAGCCAGGAAGCTAATAATGAAGAAAACCCGATTCTTGCCATTCATACTGTTGCTGTTAAGCACTGGAACGCTCAATGCACAGTCAGCGGAAACTGGATTTCTCAACAGAAGCATCTCTCTGGATGGTGTGGAATATCGATATCAAGTGTATGTTCCATACAACTACACTGCAGCTGAGGAGTGGCCCGTTACACTTTTTCTGCATGGTGCGGGAGAGCGGGGTTCAGATGGTCTGAAACAGACTCAAGTTGGGCTGGGTAGGGCGATTCGGCTTAACCCGGAACGGTGGCAGACTCTCGCGGTTTTCCCGCAAGTGCCTGCGGGTGAATCCTGGCAGGGAGTGGCTGGAGATGTTGCTATGGCAGCGCTGGATGTCACCATTGCAGAGTTTTCGGTAGATGCCGAACGGCTGTACCTAACCGGCCTCTCACTTGGTGGTAATGGGACCTGGTACCTAGGCTACCATCACACAGAGCGATTTGCGGCTATGGTTGCAGTTTGTGGATTCGTGGATCTTGGGGACCGATTTCCTGGATTCTTGCCAGAGGCTGAAAACAGTTTTGCTGCCCTGGCAGAAGACCTGTCCGATACCCCTGTGTGGATTGTGCATGGCGATGCGGATGTTGTCGTTCCTGTGGAGCAATCTCGTAAAATGGCTGCCGCACTAGAAGCGGTTGGTACGGACATTCACTACACCGAACTGCCAGGGGTCAATCACAATTCATGGGACGCTACTTACGCAAACTCTGATCTCATAAGCTGGCTATTTGACCAGAAGCTCTAGTGAGAATTTAAAAATTGAATATAAAGGCCTGAGACACCTCCGACAGAGTATCTCTTCGCTCTAGGCTCAACCAGATGTAAGCCATGATTTTGAACCGCGACACCGTCTAAAACTGAGTCGGGGATAATCTGACTGAAGATGTGCCCACCCCTTTTTGGTGAATAGAAGGGTGGGCATGGCAGCTTCCATCTGAAGTCTAATCTGCTGGACGCACTTCCCAAAATTTGAGATCAACTTTCTTAGTCAGGATGTCTACATCCAAAATCACGAAGTTTACAGCACCGTTACTGCAAGCGTCTGCAAAGTAGACATGCGTGTTCGATTGATCCCTTCTGAAGGTTCCCATATGTGGAGTACTGATCCGTGTACCGTCCTCTAGAAAGGTGCGACCTTCCCCTACAAGTTTACCTCGAGTGCGATCTTGCGCGTTGGGAAAGTATTCATGAGTGAGGAATGGTGAACCGTACCCTTCAACCTTTCCTTCGAAATCAAAAGAGGTAGACTCTTCATTGATTGTCATCCTAGTAATTTTGAGTTTTCCGCGACCGTCTGGGTTTGAAAGATCCATTAATTAACTCCTAATAAGAAATGTGATTAAAACAACTACACTTGAAGATGCCGAAACACCCTCTCAAAAACTGAATACTTAATTTATCTTCGACGAAGTGTTTAAAAACCTTATCGATACTCTAAATGCCCCAATGAATTACATGACTTTTCCACAAGGAGAGATTTCCGCAAGTTGCAGGATCAGAAGAATTAGGTGTATTCCATGACATGGCATCCAGTCTCCTTCCCAAACCTTCCGAATTCTCGCCGATTACCCTAATGGCAAATGTAGAGTTCATATCACCTTCTTCCCCACTCGCTAAAATCTGCAGAAAACCGTAACCAGATCTATCATTACTAGCTCTGTTTTCTCCGTCAAATTCTGCAAGCGTCTGTTGAACGTCTTCCATAGTTTTGCCTGGATTTAGTTGGCATTGCCGTATGGCTACGTAACTTTCCTCAATTTCGCCTCCTTCATAAGGGCTTGCTTGGTCAGGTTCATTAACTGGCCAGTTACGTCCGACTTGCCTTGTCCCACCACAGTCAACCATTGCAAAAAAATGACGGCTGGGTCCTGATTGCGATTGTGACTCTAATCCCTTTATCATATGTTCAAAATTGTCCCAGTACCTGACTACGTTTATGCTTCCTGCCCGAGAAAAAGCCGCAACAATAGGTTCTCTGTAGAATACCAGGTTAGGTCCATTGTCGGTTCGCGGGATAGCTCTTCCTACGCCAACGACTTCCTCAACTGTGAAACCTGGTTTCAGGGTACATTGCATAAATTCATTGATGTTGCCGCCTTGCGCCGACGAAGAGTTCATCCAAATCATGAGGATAAAAAACGAGAGAGTTGAAGATACGTAATTTTTCATTATTACTTCCTTATCTTATATAAATTAATGTTTTTAAAGGGGTATCTTGAATAGTCCTCAAAAGGGATATAGCTGCCTCAGCGAGGAATTTAATCATAACGACCAGAAATACCTAACCGTTCGTCCAGAATAGTATGTAATAGCCCTAGATGGAACCAAATAGGACAAGTAGGGGGTGCCCCTAGGGTGGGGTCTGGTAAGTAGCGGATATAGAAAGCTAGGGGTGGGGGTCAAAAGCTGCGTTAGATGGCGTGTTTTGATTTTGGATTGGATACTGGGTTGGATACCAGAGTGAGCAGAAGGGCTAGAGCCACTACAACCTATTGATATAGTTACATTTTTTTTAAAAGTATGGCGGACTCCCTCTCCGCCAATTTCTCTAGCTCTTAGCCCACTCACCGTACAATAAAAACTCCCACACTAATCGTGGCTGTGCCAAAGCTGTGTCAAATTAGCCCGCCCATACCATAAAACAAGTCATTTACCCCAAACATGAGGGTCTCAATAACTGTGTAAACGCCGTGATTCAAATTAACCTATTAAGAGTTATGAATCACGGTATCAAATATGGTAGACAAGAAATTGCTGGACATGGCCAACAAAGTGGCCGGAGAGCTCAATACCTCTGTGATAGCGCAGGTATGAGAAAATCGTAGCATGTGGCTTATCAATAGCTCTTGCTATATGGATCATGGGGATACCATTTCCCCATTGATCCCAAATGACAGCTTTCTTTTGGTCGTCCTGTAAACCACCCCTGATTAGTACTACCCTAAACTAGAGACCGTCAAGTAGGAGGGTGGCTGGCCTCCTGCTTACCCTATTATGAGAAAATTCTACTTTAGATGTCAGTAATTTTTGGGGATGATTACCATCCTCCAATAGTGGTATATGTCGCTAAAAATAGCCTAAAAACCGGTAACTTTGGTTCATGTACTACTGTTCTCGCTTTGCATCTCCCTTGCATGTGCTTATAATTCGCGTTTTACTACACAATGCCGTAATCACGCTAATCGACCTTATATAAATGGGGCTCCACATGAAGACTAAAAACCTCTACCACCAAGTAAATAACGGCGTTGTAGCACTTTTAGCAGCGAGTACGCTTCCTTTTGGCGGTCAAGTCGTTGCTCAGGACGAATTGATTGAAGAGGTCATTGTTACTGGTTCTAGAATATCAAGGGATTCTAATCTAACCGGTGCATTGCCCGTTCACTCTATTAACGCCAACGATATCCGCATGTCCGGTGAATTTTCCATAGCGGACATCGTTAACGACATACCTTCCCTTTTAACATCTGTAACAGCGGAACAATCAATCGATAACGGGATTGATGGGCAAAACACATTGAATTTGCGAGGACTAGGCGCCGCCAGAACATTGGTTTTGGTAGATGGCCGACGTCATGTTGGCGGACTTCAAGGATCTTCCTCCGTTGACGTGGGGTCTATCCCAATGCCTTTAGTTGAGCGAGTAGAAGTTTTGACCGGCGGTGCTTCGGCAGTATATGGTGCTGATGCTGTAACTGGTGTAGTTAACTTCATACTTAAAGATGACTTTGAAGGCCTTGAAGTTGACGCCAACTATGGCCTTTCAGACCGCGGTGATGCGGATCAAAAGTCACTGTCTGTTGTGTGGGGAAAGAATTTCGACAACGGCCGCGGTAATGTGACTGTGGCCGTGGATATTAGAACCGACGATGGCTTAACAATGGGCGAGCGTTCCAATGGACATTCAATAGGCTCGGGCAACGATTGGGTGAACCCAGACTTGCGTTTCCAGCAAGGTGAAATTGGATCGGCTACTCCGAATTTCGCGCAGTACTATAACTATGCCAATACAGGCTTAAACAATTTCGGTTTAAAAATTCCTACTACGGACGATTTTATCTCTGATTACACCAGCCAGTTCGGCTCTGCCCCATCCTTGTCGGCAGCAGAAACTACATTGATAAACAGGGCAGCTAACGCTCCCCAAAGGGCAGTTCTGCCCCAGCGAACCTTTCCGTTTACTTCTGGCTACGGATACATAATTCCTGGCAACCCCTTTACCTTTGCCGGATTCGATCCGGAAACACCAATTGATCTAGACGGTAATGGGAATCCTGACTGTCTAGATTCATTTACCGGCTACAACTCCGTATTCGGGGCAGCTTCCTTTGGTGTTGTTGGTGGATGCTGGAATATTAGTGAGAATGGCACCTATGCCCCCGTTCAAGACGGACTAGTGTCGGGAAATTTCGCAGGATTTGGAGGTGACTCATGGAATGTCTATGGGAACGATGCCTTCGACCTTGTTCTCCCCGATGAGAAGGTTACACTTAATATGTTGTCACACTATGATCTAACTGATCAGATGACATTGTTTGGTGAATTCAAGTACGTGACTCAGGAGACTGATACTGATGCTCGACCAAACTCTTTCTGGGATTTAATGTTTGGTGCTGCAGACAATCCCTACCTACCCCCATTTATCCAAAGCTTAGCTCAATCCACTGGGGGCGTTGCTACTACAGTAGATCCTATCTTCTTTAATTCGCATCGAACAACAGAGCGAGATACCTACCGCATAGTAGCCGGACTCGAAGGTGAGCTGGACAATGGTTGGAGTTGGGAAGTCAGCGCCAATTATGGACGCCACGATCGAAAGAGTAGTAGCACTAGACAAATGATCGTCGATCGATGGTTTGCAGCAGTTGACGCTGTAACTGATCCTGCAACTGGCCAACCAGCCTGCCGTGCAGATGTCGACCCTACTGCTCCTGCAATGAATACACCATTTGAAATTCCTTCCTATGACGCTGGGTACTTCTCCTTCACTCCAGGTGCAGGAACCTGTGTGCCGCTGAATATTTGGGCCGGACAAGGAGGGGTCACTCCCGAAGCAGCTGCATGGGTTACTACACCTACTTGGAATGAGTTAGAGTTGGAACAAACTGTTTTTGCTGCTTCATTAGTCGGTGATACCGCGGATTTTGTTAATCTTCCCGCAGGACCGATTGGATTCGCGACTGGAATCGAGTGGCGTGAAGAAACGTCAACTTTCAAGTACGATCAGTGGCAGCTAGGTGTGATTCCTGCTGGCTCCCCATTTGCGGCTGGAACACTTTTGGAAGAGCATTCTGATAACTCTAACTTGACTTTCAGACCGCAGCTCGGTAACAAGAATGAGAGCGGTGAGTACGATACTACTGACGTATTCCTGGAAGTTTCCCTACCATTACTCTCTGATGCCCCTTTTGCTCGGGAGTTAACACTAGATGCTGCTGTTCGCTGGGCAGATTACTCAACTATTGGCAGCACTACATCCTGGAAGACTAATGTGGTATGGGCGCCTACCGATGATCTGGCATTCCGCGGTAGTGTCTCTCAAGCGGTTCGCGCACCGAATATCACAGAATTGTTCGGTCCGGAAATTGGCCAAAACTATCGACCTAATGACCCTTGTGATGCTGCGCAGATTACAGCCTTGGCGGGTGATCTACCTGGCCTGGCAGCCAACTATCAGAGTAACTGTGTAGCGGATTTACAGAGTATTGGTGTTGATCCATTCGATAGTGACGGTAACTACGCGTTTGCCGATCCGCTTTCTGCTTCGTTCGGTGGTGTTGCAGGCGGTAACCGCAATCTAACAGAAGAAACTGCAGACACAACGACGTATGGGTTAGTTTACCAGCCAAACTTCCTGGAAGGTTTAAGCTTCACTATCGACTACTGGGAGATTGCAATCGAAGATGCAATTTCTTCAGTATCTTCTCAAGATATTGTGGACGGTTGCTATAAAGAAGCCTCCCTAAACAGCGCCTTCTGTAGTTTGTTTAGTCGCAACTCGGACTCCTCGTCTATGCAACATGGCGGCTTCCTCTTCCTACGCTCGACCGACATTAACTTTGCCAATCTAGAAACCAGCGGTATTGATCTAGCGATAGGCTATGATTTCAGTATCGGTGCTCACAACTTCGGGGTAAGTGTTCAGGGCACAGAAGTAAATGAAATTGATTTCTATACAAACCCTGCAGATTTGAGTGAAGTAAATCCGCAACTCGGGCAAATCCTGCGCCCAGAACGTGCAGGCAATGTCTATCTAAGCTGGGACTATGGTGACATTAATGTTGCCTTCCAGTCGCAGTACCTTGGTGAAATGCTGCTTGGCAATCTTGAGATAGAAACCGCTGATACATTATATGGTAAGAAGGTTTTTATGGATGAAACCTGGATTCACAATATCAGCGCCAGTTACACCTTTAGCGATGAAATCACGGTTTACGGCGGTATAAGGAATCTGAGTGAAGAAGATCCGTTCATGACTGAAGCCTCGTTCCCGGGAAGCCCTCGTGGTCGTATGATCTTCATAGGTGGAACTTATAGACTGTAATTAGACAGTTCAGTAAAGATCGAGAAAGGCCCACGAGCTGTCTTTAGGAAGTGAAAGAGAAGTGTTTGCTCGGGCCGGTGGCGCTTATACTTGGGTGCTATGCCACTCGCCGATACCTGATCAGCCAAGCGAGCAGTCCCTGCTTGTAACGTGCTGGAATCCTTTCCAGTACAGTATTAGCTCAGTGTAGTCGGCTTAGGTGGAATTTAGGAAGTTTCGGGGCAGATTAGATCAAATGCAATCATTCCCGAGCATCTTACTTCATTTATGCATGATCAGAAGCCCTTCGAATCAGAACCCATCACGTGACGACAGCAGCACACGAGTCGGGTGGTGCTCAGATGGCATATGCAGGGCGCTCGCAGTAGGCGCAATCTATGGATGGGCACTAACTAGGCATTCCAGCGATGGTCCCGGTCATGCAGATTATCGGCATGTCATTCGTGTATTGGCTGCCAAGCCGCAAGCATTCCGCTACTCGCAATTGCGCGATGATCTCTTGCCCAGCGATACCTATAAGCAGCTGTAGAAACTAGTCGATGAGCAACTCCCAAAACGTGAGGCGGCGTGAGATTACGCTACTAACACCTAGCCAATACTAATTGGATAAAGCATCACGTATTGCATCAGCAGATAGTCCGGCGCGAAACTCTATCATATTTCTTCCAAGCTGAATCGCCTCATTGAGCGGTTCGATTGCAACGCCATTTATAGACGCCAATCCAACATCGACGCGTTGTGTATAACGTACTTGTTCCGGGTCAGTCACCATCATCATTGCCGTTACCCAAATATCATCGTGATAACCGTCGTGGCGAGATTCCGCGACACCAAGTTCTCGCTCTGTATATTGCTCAGTGGCCTCCCATCCCGGGTCATAGAATTCTCTGACGAAGTGAATGCGAGTGTTATCGGTTGCCCAGCGCTCAGCAAGCTTTTCCGCAACATTTGCCATGCCGCTTTGGTTGCCGCCACTGTCTCCTATTAACACGATGTCGGTGAAGCCGGACTGCCTGAGGCTACTGGCGATGTCGAACAGTAATGCTTCATAGGTTTCCGCACTCAGACTGATGGTGCCAGGAAATAACATCAAACCGCTTGGCGGATTGATATTGCCTTGCGGTACAAACTTCACTATGGGCGCGCATAGCGTGTTGCCAAGTTTCTCAGCGATGGCTGGGCAGGTCGCTTCCAGGATCAGGTTGTGTTTGCCGGTTGCAAGATAAGGCCCGTTCTCTTCAATTCCGCCCGTGGGAATGATGACGGTCGTGGTACCATCAGCAATCAGATCTCGGATCTCCATCCAGGTCAGTTGTTCCAGCCAGTAAGACTGGCCTGCGGCGATGGGCCGTTCGGCAGCCAATTGGGCTGCCAGTTGCAGATCCTCCTGCGCAGCGATCTGTGCGATACTCGCGGTGGAGAGGAACGTCAGTAACACGCAAAAACCCGTCTTGAAATCTGTGAAGTGAATCGTCGCGCTCATCTGTATTTCCTCAATCATGGCTTTGCCAACTCTGAAACTCCCGACGATGCTACCGCAAAAGTTGGCATCACGTACCCTATGGGTAGTGAATTATTCGGGATTTCATTAGCTTCTGATTCAAAGCTGATTTCGACCGGCATTGGAAGAGCGATGACAACACTAGCGCGAATCACTAAATGCCATATAAAATAGGCAGTTGATGGGCCCTTTCAATATATTGACAGGTCTACACTACTCTACAGGAACGCCGAGGCACCAAAATTGTTCATCGAAGAGCGATGACAACACTGGCGCGAATCACTAAATGCCATATAAAATAGGCAGTTGATGGGCTTTTTTTAATATATTGACGGGTCTACACTACTCTACAGGAACGCCGAGGCGCCAAAATTGTTCATCACTGCTTTCAAATTCAACAATTCAGCGATTTCAGCTTGTGGTTCTGCGCTGGTCGCAGCCTTACTCCTGACTGGGTGTGGGCAGGAACCGGCCCAGATATCTGAAACAGGGCCCGAGCCAGGGGAGCCAGGTGATAGTGCATCTGTATTGCGGGCACGACTGCTGACAGGCGAGCAGTATGCGAACACAATCACCCATGTGTTCGGCGCGGATATCAGTGACAGCGTGTTTCCGCCGATACCTCCGATGGACAGGACAGACGGATTGCTGGCCTCGGGCGCTGCATTTGTCGGCGTGACTTCCGATCAGATCTCGCAAATCCAGCTGGCTGCCGCGTCCATTGCCGCGAAAGTAGTGGACGAGGAGCATCGCGATTTCCTCATTCCCTGCCAACCAGAGTCGACGACGGAAGCGGATCTGGCCTGTGCCGGGCTGTTTCTCGGTGAGACCGGCAGGCTGCTTTACCGGCGGCCATTGGAAGAATCCCGGCTTGTAGAGCTTGCTGAAATTGCAGGGCACGCGGCCGACCAGACTGAAGACTTTTACGAGGGGTTGGCGTTGGCGCTGGAAGCGGTGCTGATAAGTCCAGAAGCCATCTTTATCGTCGATCGCTCAGAGCCGGACCCGGACCGCCCAGGTCAGCAGCGTCTTGATAGCTACTCATTGGCGTCACGACTGAGTTTCTTCCTGTGGAATGGGCCGCCTGATGACAGGCTGTTGCGTGCGGCGGAAAACGGCGAATTGCAAACCCCTGAAGGGCTCACCCACGCCGTCGATCGCCTCTTGTCCAGCCCGCGACTCGAAGCCGGCATGCGGGCCTTCTTCGACGATTTGTTGGTCTTTGATGAGTTCAACAGCCTGGCCAAGGATCCATTGGTGTATCCGATGGTGACCGGCGCCACCTTGGCAGACGCCCGTGAGCAGACACTGCGAACCATCATCGACCATCTGTTGACACAGGAAGCCGATTACCGGGATCTGTTCACTACCCGCAAGACTTTCATGTCCATGCCGCTTGCGGTGGTCTATGGCACGCCGACCAGTGATGGCTGGGTGCCGCACGAATTCGAGGAAGACAGCCCGCGGATCGGACTGCTTACCCACGTGAGTTTCCTGGCTGCCAATTCCCATGCGGTGCGCAGTTCGCCGACCCTCAGAGGCAGGGCGCTGCGTGAGCGGTTCCTTTGTCAGAAAGTGCCGGAGCCGCCACCCGATGTGGATTTTTCGGCGCTTGAAGAAGCCGAAGACGCCACCACCGCGCGCGAAAGACTCGAGGTACACAGAACCAACCCTACTTGTGCGGGGTGTCACTACCTCATGGATCCTATGGGGCTGTCCTTGGAAAACTTCGATGGGGCGGGACGTTTCAGGGAGACTGAGAACGGCGCTGAGCTGGACATCAGCGGTGAGCTTGACGGCATCCCCTACGACGACATCAATGGCCTTGCCATGGCCATGAGGAACCATCCGAGACTTTCTTCTTGCCTGATCAACCGACTGTACGCCTATGGCACGGGCGGACCAGTGTCGTTACGGTTTGATCGAGAAATCCTCGGCTGGTTCGAAGATCGGTTTGTCGCCAAAGAATACAAGATGCGGGCGTTGCTGCGTGACCTGGCATTAAGCCAGGCGTTTTCGGCCGTGAGATCAGATGAATCCCCGGCTATAATAGGGGCCGGATCTGGGGCGCCTGCCCGGAACCCTGAATCCCAATAGTCGCGGGGCGTGGAGAACAACCGATGAGCAAGCTGAGTCGACGTCGATTCCTGAAAGGCACTCTCAGTGGGGGTGTTGTTACCCTTGGACTGCCTCTCCTCGATGTCTTCCTGAACGAGAACGGCACAGCCTTAGCAGATGGCTTGCCGATTCCTATGCGTTTCGGCACCTGGTCCTGGGGCTTAGGCATGAGTAAAGAGATATTTGTGCCGAACAAGACCGGCCCAGATTTTGATCTGCCGGAAGAGATTGCCGCTCTGGCGCCAGTGCAGAAACACATCAACCTGTTTACCAATTTTCATGTGTTCAAGGACGACGCACCGAACCTCTGCCACCATTCGGGTTGGGTTGTGCTGAGATCTGGCATTGCGCCAATGACCCGCGAGAATCGCCCGGGTGAAACCATCGATGTGTCTGTGGCCCGCCAGATCGGCAACGCCACACGATTCCGTAGTCTGAGCGCCACTGCCACCGGTGATGTGCGTGACAGTTTCAGCTACGAAGGAGGCAATTCCGTAAATACACCGGAGTGGTCGCCACTACGGTTCTACAATCGTTTATTCGGCGACGACTTTCAGGACCCCAATGCCGAGACCTTCACTCCAGATCCGCGTGTGATGGTGAGAAAGAGCGCGCTTTCGGCGGTGCAGGACGAAGCCAAAAAGCTCGAGAAGTCGCTGGGCGCAGAAGATCGCGCTCGTCTCGACCAGTATTTCACTGGACTCAGAGATCTGGAGCGCCGTTTCGATCTGCAGCTCTCCAAACCGGATCCGCGCGAGGCCTGTATCGTCAGTGAGGCGCCAGCGGATCTTCCGTCTGGTCTCGACGCCGACCTGGTGTCGACCCGCCACCGGATGATGACCGACCTGATGCTGATGGCTGTGGCGTGCGACCAGACCCGGGTCTTCAACATTTTCTATGCATCAGCTTTCTCAGCTACCACTAAGCTTGGTTATGACAAACCGCATCACACCGCAACTCATGAAGAAGCGGTCGATCCGACTGTCCAGTGTCAACCCAACGTGTCCTGGTACACGCGACGTGCTATGGAGGAGTGGGCGTACTACGTGCAGGCCCTGGCGGATTTTAAAGAAGGCGACGGCTCAATTCTGGACAACGCATTAATCTACGCCACGACGGATCAATCGTTTGCGAAGCTTCATGCCATCGACGGGATTCCAATGTTCAGTGCCGGCACGGCCGGTGGCCGAGTCAAGACCGGTCTGCACATTGACGGCGATGGCAGCCCGGGATGTCGCCTAGGCTATACTGCGCAGCGCCTAATGGGCCTGGATATCGAGTCATGGGGCAGTAAGAGCAATAACACTTCGAGTGAAATTAGTGAAATTCTGGTCTGAGCCTGGCAGGAGGACTGTCCTTCGGCTGTTTGCAACGACATTGTTGTGCGCAGGTATTTATGGAGCACTCAGCAATGCCGAAGACTATGCTGGCGAGAGTGCCGACCTATCCGAAGCCTTAACTGAAAGCTACCGGGAAGTTCCCATCCCCCCCGAGTTCCATGTTGAAGCGACCCCGCTCGAGGGGCCGGTCTTCGCTGACTCTAACGGCAGAACACTGTACAAATGGCCGCAGCACAAGCTGCGCAATGGCTACAGCGGCGAGGCGCCCGATACACCGGCCTGTTACGACGAGGTGCTCATCGTCACGGCGGGTCTGATGAGTCCCTATCCTCCGGGCATCAAACTGCCGGAGATCGATAATCGGCCCAGTTGCACAGACCTGTGGCCGCCGGTACTGGCCAGCGATGACGCGGAGCCGGTCGGCGAGTGGACCGTGGCCGACCGCAAAGACGGCACGCGCCAGTGGGCCTTCGACGAACAGCCTCTTTATACTTCGGTTCGCGACACCCAGTCCGGTGACGTATTCGGCGGCACCCGGCGCAGATACGGTGGGGATTCCCCGGCGCTGCGAGTCCCGGTCGGACCACCAACCCAGCACCCTCCCAGTTTCGCCGTGAAGGCCACCTCAATCGGCCGGATGCTGACAACGAATAAGAACGAATCGGTTTATGCTTTTGATGTAGATGGCGACGAAGACTCCGCTACTTCGACTAGTTGCAAGGGACCATGCCTGACGAACTGGCAACCAGTTGCCGCACCGGCGCTGGCGCGACCGCAGGGTGAGTGGTCCTTCTTCGAGCGCTCGCCGGGTGTTCGTCAATGGGTATTCCGTGGCAAGCCGCTATATACCTATATTCTGGATCAGGGTTCCTGGAGTCAACAAGGGAGCGATGTTCCTGGATGGAACAATGTATTCACTCAGCACGCGCCAGCATACCCACAAAGTTTTACGGTTCAGCCCACCCTGGCTGGCAACGTGCTGGCTGATGCCGATGGTAAGACGATTTACCGGTACACCTGCGGAGAGGATTCGGCAGATCAACTTGGCTGTGACCATCCCGATGACACCCAGGTGTATCGACTGGCAATGTGTGGGGGTGGCAATCCTGAAAGATGTCTGCAGCACTGGCCTTACGTCATGGCTGGGGATGACGAAGTCAGTCCCAACCGCAGCTGGCGCGTTGTGTTGATCGATCCTGAAACAGGGCAGTTCGCAGCGCCCGGTGAAGAAGGTGCGCTCCGAGTCTGGGCGTATCGTGATCGACCAGTGTATGGCTTTGGTGGTGACAAGCGCGCGGGCGATGTAAATGGGGGTGGTACGGGTGAATGGCGCGGACAGCGCAATGGCCTGAAAGCCTTCTGGCTGAGAGACGACTACATGCGTGGGATACTTTGATGAATCGAATTTATCGAGTTGTTATTGGCCTAGTTGCGGTGACTGCATTGATTGGCAGCAGCGCTCAGACCAATGACAGCGCACTCAGGGATAGGGCCATCGGCTACGTGATGACGGATTTGTTTTGGTCTGTTTATCAAACCTCTGATGCAAAACAGGAATGTCCGCGGGGATTTAATGACGGGCCTCGAGAGCAGTTCGAACAACTATACCCTTATCACGAAGGCTTAACCGTGGAAGAGACACAGCTCAAACAGGAAATTGAGACCTGGCACCCGTCCACCGAACCAGACGGTTTCGAGTTCCTTGAAGTGGAAGGAGAATTTTCCTGGGGCCTGAATCTCGATGGGGAAGTGGGACCGAATGACTTTGTCCACCCGGATGGGTCACCTGGCATCGATAACGAGGTTTATCGTGCTGTGGGCTGTGTCATCGGATTCCGGGGACCGGATGGAGTGGAGTTTATCTTCCAGAACAAAGCCATTGTCGATGAGCGTTACAACCGCATGATGGTCGAACTCACCGAAGTCGATGACCTTGAAAACGACGATAGCGTCACAGTCACGGTGTATCGCGGCATGGATCGATTACTGACAGACGCGACCGGTTCCAGAGTTATGCCGGGTGGCACGCAACGGGTCGACCGGCGTTGGGGACAGAATTTGATTCGACAGGTAGAAGCCAGGATTGTTGACTCGGTGCTAATTACCGAGCCCATCGGCGACCTCATCATCCCATGGCAGAATTTAAGCGTGCCTTCTATACAGCTCTTCCGCGATGCGCGGTTTGAACTGGATCTTAGCGCGGAAGGCGCAANCGGTTTGCTCGCCGGTTATGCNGATGTGGATACCTGGTACTACCAGTTAATTCGTAACGACTCTACCCACCACCTGAGTAATGGCCAGATCTCCGGTATCTCCCTTTACAAGGCGCTGCGTCGGCTGGCTGATGCCTACCCGGATCCAGAAACAGGTGAGAATACCGCCATCTCCACCGCCCTGGATATCAAGATGAAACAGGTGTTTATCGTAGACGAATCCGCCAGAAAGTGAGTAGGTAGGTGAGCAAAAAGGTGAGTAAAAAAGATAGATGTAAAAGTGACAGAGTAGTTAGGATCTAATTCCTTCGCCTTCTAGTTATAACTTCTCACAATTAAGACAAGCGCTTCAGCACCTGGGTTACCAGCGACATCTCTTCGGCTGTACCAATAGTAAAACGAATCGCCTCCAAAAGCTGCGGATGTGGAATACGGCGCGCGACAACTGCGGCCTCGGTGAGCGAGTGCCAGGCCGGTTCAATATTCTTGAATGACACCAGCACAAAATGGGACTCGCTAGGCAATACACTGGTTACGGCTAGCATTTCAGCCAGTGCTTCACAGAATGTGTCGCGGATCTGGTTGATCTCTGCAACTTGTTGCACCATCAATTCGACATTCGCCTCGGTTAGCGCCAGCAGGGCGATTTGAGCACAGGGATCTGCCAGGGGTACGGTGCTGACACCTTGCGCATGATGGACATCAGCGTCTCGTTGGCTAGCAGGTAACCGACATGAACACCTGCCAGAGCGAAGGCTTTGGACATAGTTCTTACGATGACCAGATTTTCAAAATTTGCCATTTCCGAGACCAGGCTCTGCTGCGGGCAAAATTCGATATAGGCCTCGTCAATTACCACCAACGCGTGTCCCTCAAAGTGTCGCAGGATGGCGAGTATGTCAGCGTGATCAAAACTGTTTCCAGTAGGATTATTGGGGTTGCAGATGAATACCAGCTTGACGTCGTCATGGGCTCGATAGATTAATCTTTTTTATACTTCAGTCCAGTAACAGGTGTCCCAACAGCACAAACAGGGGAATGGAGATGATTGTGCGCAACAGGAAGATGCCGGCGAGTTGCCAGATCGTAGTTTCGATTTTTGATCGCAAGATGAGGGCGCCGATCTCTGACATATAAATGACCTGGGTCACTGAGATGCCGGCAATGATAAATCGCGTCAATTCGGAGTCAATGCCACTGCCCAGCACCGCTGGCAGAATCATGTCGGCAAAGCCTACTACCATGGACGGTGCGGCAGCGGCGGCTTCCGGTACCGCAAGCAGTTCCAGGTAGAGGCGGAATGGAAAAGAAATCCAATTAAACAGTGGCGTGTATTCCGCCAGGATCAGCGCGACAGTACCAATGGCAATGACCGTTGGGATCAGCCCGAACCACAGATCCAGCAACTTTATGGCACTGCGGCGCAGCTGTGTTGGCCAGGGCTCTGCCCTCGCCGCCTTGTTCACTGCTTGTTGCAGTGCCCAGCTCCATGCCGACTCTCCTGTTGGGACAAGTTCACTGGTTTGTGCCTTGCAATGATAGGTGGTCGGTACCTCACTGAGCGGTGGTAGTCGGCACACTATGGTGGCGAGGACGATGGAAACGAGGGCTACCGAGCCATAAAACTGCAGGAAGATATGGGTAATGTCGAGAATGCTGGCGATTAGCAGGCAAAAGGCTACTGAGGCCAGAGAGAATGACGAGATGATGCTGAGCGCTTCACGCCGATTGTAGTGGCCACGTTCGTACTGTTGTGTGGTAACCAGAGCCCCCAGTGGAGCTGCCCCCAGCCATGAGGCCATGGCATCGATGGCTCCTCGGCCCGGTAGACGGAACAGAATGCGAAAGAGGCCCGATACAAGCACACCGACAAATTCCATGATGCCGTATTCCGTCATCAGTGGCAGCAGGAATATCACTGCCAGGAATAGGGTCATCACCGTGGGCACCAGTTGCCTGACCATGGTCTGGCCGGTGTTCATGCCCCAAACCACTTCCGGGCCGATCTCGAAAAACACCAGGACGGCGACCACGGAACCAACAATGCGCAGACACAGCCAGGGCCAGCTGACCCAGAACAGGGTGCCCAGAAGGCCCTCATGAATACGACGCCAGCTACAAATTACTGCCAACGCTGCTGAGCTGGTGGCAATCAGCAAGATCAGTACAGGAAGGATTGGACCCAGCTCTTCATTGAGAAATCCCGCCAGCACAGCGACCAAAATGGTGCTACTGCCGTCGATTGAAAAAGGCACAAGGAACAACAGCAGGCTCAGCAGCGAAGGCAGAGCAAACCTGAGGATGGCGATGGGGTTATGGGCTGTAGCGTTTTCGGTTTGCTGAGTATTCATTAAGTCGTTGTGTCAGCTTCGCGATAAAAAGCGACATCATAGCAGCGACCAACGGTCTGGGTAAGACAAAGTAAATCGAAAGGAGAGAGAATAGAAAAGTTAGAGGAATCATTTTCTATACAGTTTCTACGCAATTAAAGTAGATTGTGCACGGGCACGAAAGGAGCAATGGTTGTGTATAGGCAAACAAAGCAGGTTTTCGCATGAGCCCACTACATAGAGACTAGTAAGGCTTAGAGTTATCGTGGTTTTAAGTCTGTGCCTTTTTTCTGAGAATTCGAACCCTGCCTGAAAATCTTCCTGCAAGCTTCACGATGTTTTGGGTCGCCCCTTAATGTTGGTGGAATACTATCGGGTTCCCCGTTAGCTCGCCGCGGCGTCATGGGAAAGGGCAGTAGCTATATGGATGTGGTTTAGTCGAGGTTTGTAGATATTGGTCATTAACTGATCAATACCGTAGTTTGGGACGCAGCAATTCAACGAGAAAGGGCGCCGACCGGCCAGAGTCAGTCGGCGCCCGAGATTTCGTCAGGACCCTTTCAGCTGCTAAGGGTCAGGCCGGTAACTTCTAACCGGAGGCAGTTGCGCACCGGACAGGTCGTCCGGAATGCTATTCTCGATTCTGACCGTGTGGGTCAGCGTGCCTATTCCCTCGATGCTGGCACTGATTACCTCACCGTCGATCAGGTATCCGGAGCCGGATGCACGCTCGACGCGACCAGCACCCGTTCCGCCTGACGTCCCGCTCTGCATGACATCACCTGGGAACACCGTGATCAGCGATGAGGCGTACTCGATGAGCTCAGGGATATTGTGGATCATGTCACCAGCCCTGGCCTCCTGAACGGTCACGCCGTCGATGACCAGCGTCTGGTGCAGGCGCTCCATTGGATCACCATAAAACTCTTTTGGCACGATCCAGGGACCATGGGGCGCGAACGTGTCGTGGCCCTTGCCGACAAACCAGTCCGAGCCGGAGCCGTAGCCCCCGGGAGGACGTCCGCCCCGATCGGAAATATCCATCGCGACCATATAACCGAACACGTAGTCGTACGCGCGGCTCGAGGAGATGTACTTGCCAGTGCGGCCGAAGACGATGGCCATCTCGACCTCCCACTCGATCCGGTCACGTCCGAAGGGCATGATGATGTCGTCACCATCGCCGATGATTGCTCCGCGAGTGGGCTTCAGGAACAAGTACGGAACGCCGCGATTTTCCTTACGCTGGCGCAGGCGAGCTTGAAATTCATCGTCGTTGCAGCCCTCACACGCGTGGGTGTAGAAGTTCACAGCCGCGTTCATGAGTTTGCTCGGATACTGAATCGGGGCCATGATGTCCACCGAGCTTACCGGGTGCACAAAGCTTCGCTGGCCACTGCCGCTCAGCAGGTTTTCCTCCACGAGCCAGTTCACAACCTCGTAGATCCGGTACTTCAGGCCGTATTCGTATTGTTCGATGAGCCCGAGCATATCCTTGGGCATGCTGATCTGGCTGTACTGCGGTAGCAGCTCCATGGCGCGGTTCGCGGCCGCAAGATCGACGATCAGCTGGTCGTTGCGCATGACGAGGCCGACGGTCGGTAGGTCGTTGATCGCAAACGTTCCGACCTTGTACGGCTCGACCGACTCCATGGCTTGGGCAGAGACGTCGACCGGGCTGGCAAAAATCGCCAGAGTCGCAGCAAACGTCAGGCTAAATAGGGACTTTCTTATCATATCTCGCTCCCGCGTAGGGTATTAACTAGATGAACAGGACTTATAAAAAGCACTAAATGTATCTCACCCCCTTATAAGACAAACAAAAGGTATCTCCCCGCTAGGCACTTGTCCAGTTTTTTGAAAGCCGAGCAGGGAGGTTCCTGCCGGCGAGGAGGAGCTGTTGCCAGGCACTTCCAATAGTCAGCTAGGGCAGCCGGCAAACAAAATTTTCTGCCTCATCGGTGCTCCCCGCCCCTGTATAGACAGCCTCCTCAGGAAATGGGCACAGCGGCCGAGAGCGGTCTACTTCGCCATCGGTTCGATGTACGGCAATAATACTGTCCGGCGCCTCGCCCCTTTCGACCCAGGCCTCAAGGGCTGAAATCATATCGAAGCTGTTGGGCCCAGGTCCGCCGGCGCAGTGACCCATCCCTGGCGCCATAAACAATCGGTAGGAATCATTAATAGCGTCGCGCCCACCCAGGAACTCGGCTACCCGTCGATAGTACGCAGTGGCATTGGCGGGTGAAATTTGTGGATCACTCCAGCCATGGTATTGAATCAATTTACCCCCGGCCTCGAAATAGGGGCCGAGATCGGCATCCAGGGCGTTCAGGGTATTGGCATCCATCGCCTCGGCTTTCGCGATGTCGACTTCGAAATTGAAGCGATCGAGGGTCCAGTCGGGATCGCCGTATACCAGATACTTGTATTGCTCCATACCGGTGTCTCTTGCCGACCGGGTCCAGCCCAGGTCTGTCCAGCCTAATTCACTGCCCGGCAGAAGTCCGGTAATTGCACGTCCAGTAGCAGGATTAAGCGGAGAAGAATAAAGCATGTGCACAGTGTTCACTTGCGCCGCTGTCAGGCATGAAGAAGATTTTTCGCCTGAACATTGCAATATACGCGGATCAAACCCGCATTGCTGCGGCTTGCCGATGAGGCCATCTTTCACGCCGTCGGCAGCATCGCAGGAAGTAAGCACAGCCCGATGCACCAATTCTCTATCCGTTGCGGACAGGCGTGCCGATGCATCAGCCTCCAGTATTTTTGCTACCCGCAGTGCTGCTGCGGCGCGACCGGTCCAGTCGAGCCCCGGCGCCCCGGCGATGATGCCATCATAATCTTCAGGAAAACGCTGGGCCTCCTGCATGGCCTGGCGCCCACCGGCGGAACAGCCGCTCCAATAGGAGTAGCGCGGCCCCTGTTCGTAGTACGCCGCGACGATGGTCTTGGAAGCCACGGTCATTTCATGTACCGCCCGCCAGCCAAAATCTACAACTTTTTCCGGGTGGTCTAATCCGAAACGGGCTGTATTGCCGAGATGCCCGGTATCGGTTGAACTGCTTGCATAACCACGTCCGAGCGGATTTGCCAACGCGCTATAGCGGATGCTGCCGGTGAAGGCGCCATTGCCCACAGCCAGAAACTTGCCATTCCAGCCATCGGTGGGTAGCCAGATTTCCATGTTTATGTCGGAGTCGCTGCTGGGCTGCAAGTTGACTGCAACACGGCAAAATGCGGGTAGGTCCTGGTAAATCCGATTCCGCCTCTGCGCCGCAGGACTAGTATCGGTAATTGCCGAAGGAGGCAAAAACTCCCCGGCGGCGACTATCTCGGCCATGGAAACAGTCGCATCGGGGAACTCCAGGGAAGTGAGCTCGAGACAATATTGGGGAGCTCGCTCCGCCGCCATGGATATTACACTGCCGAATAAAAACAAAGCTGTTGCGGCCATTTTTATCAGATCTTTGCCGGTGAATTGTTTGCTCATGATGTGGTTGCCCGTTGTTGACGATTCAAGTAGATAGATGATGGGGGACAAATGCGGCTACTGTCCTCAAGTAGTTGCTCGAGACCGCTTTGAATCTCCGCAAAGGGCTCGGTATCCCAATGCATGTGTTCGGAGGGACGGGGTTCGACCGAAATACCTTCGAACACATTCTGGGCCAGTACATTGCCGGCGCTTGCGAGGCAGGCGAAAAGTATGAGTGAATAGAGAAATTGCATGGAAGTACCTCCGATAAATATGCCCTAGATACGTATACCGACAAGTCGAGGAAGAATAGTAGCTATGGGGATTGAAGTCCATCGACCTCGATGCATAAATTTTCATGGCCGAAACCGCTATCAAGATGGCGCTCTGGTCTGGAATTTGTAGACCAGAATTGTAGAATAAATAATGGCTGTTTATACCGAACTCACAAAGCAACAAATTGGCGACTTACTCAGTGCGTATGAACTGGGTGACTTACAAAGTTTGCGTGGCGCCGGCGATGGCATTGAAAATACCACCTATTTTTTAAGCCTCGATAGCGGCACGGAACTGGTGTTAACGCTATTTGAATCCCTTAGCAGGGATGCCTTGCTTTTTTATATAGAATTAACCAGCGCCTTGCATGACAAGTGCTTGCCGGTGCCCTGTCCCTTGAGAGATGGGCGTGGCTGCGCGTTGCAAAGCCTGGCGGCCAAACCGGTATTGATATTTCCCCGCGTTGCAGGCGAACATATACGCCAACCCGGGATTGAAGAAGTTCGAAAAATGGCTGTGGTGTTAGGGAATATTCATCGACACAGTTTGAGTTTGTCCTTGCAGCATCCAAATCCGTACGGTCTCCAGTGGATGCAACGAAGCTGGGCTATTATCAGATCCTCGCTGTCAGAACAGGAAAACCAGATGCTTGTTGAACAGTTACGATTGAAAGAGAAACATCTGGCACTGAATCTGCCCCGGGCCGTGATTCATGGAGATCTTTTTCGAGACAATATTTTATTTTTTGACGGTGAAATCTCCGGAGTTATAGATTTTTACGGCGCTGGCACCGATGCCTTGCTACTGGATATGGCTATCGCAGTAAATGATTGGTGCACCAATGCCGAGGGCCTTGTCGATGCAAAGAAGCGCAGTGCATTTATGCAGGCTTATGAAAGCCAGCGCAGTCTTAGCTGCGAAGAACATGAACACTGGCAACAGGCCCAACAGCTGGCGGCGACCCGCTTCTGGTTGTCGCGGCAACATGAACAGATGCTAGTTCAGCAGGGGGCTGAGCGGGTTCTTAAAGACCCTAAGCATTGTAAGAGGCTATTACTTCAGCATCTAAACAGGCTTTAATTGGGAATCTTTGCAATCGTACCGGGACTACAGGCTAGCAGTCGAGGAAGAAGTTATGATGAACATAAAAGGCACTGACGCAGTCCAGCGGCTCATAGCAGACCTTGAGAGCAGATTATTTTATACTTCATCTCAAAATTAGGATAGCAACTAACTGTATGAGTATTTCAGCAACCACCGGCGCCAATCTCCGAAATTACCCAGCGATGCAACTGCCTGGCCCAATCAGTCGCAGGATTGCAATCATGGCCGTGGTTGCCCTGGGCATGGGCTGCACCCCCGTACAACAAGACCTCGTTACTACCTCTGCCTACATCAGTACCACGTCCTATGCGGCCCAGAACCGACCGGACGTGAGAGGCATGAAAGGTGCCGTTTCTGCCGATCATCCCTTGGCAGCGCAGGCAGGTCTGCGGATCTTGCAGGAAGGCGGCAATGCTACCGACGCTATCATCGCCATGGCTGGCGTGTTGGCCGTGGTAAGACCGCACATGAATGGTATCGGCGGCGACGCCTTCGGTATTTTTTATGCTGGCGACAGTGGTGAGGTCACGGCCCTCAATGCCAGTGGTAGAGCGGGTCAACTGGCGACAGCGGAATTCTTTCAGGCGGCGGGTGTGGAGAGAATTCCTGGTGCGGGAGCCCTCTCCGTAAGCGTGCCTGGGGCCGTAGCCGGCTGGGAGGATGCCCATGCAAGATACGGTACGATGGATTTTCAATCCCTGCTCGCTCCCGCCATAGACTATGCAAAAAACGGCTTTCCAGTTTCGACGCGCCTGGCAATGGATTTCGAAGAGCAGGGGCGCTCACTCAACCAGGCCGGCCGCGATCTCTATTTGCCCGGTGGTGCCGCGCCGGCGGTGGGAACGCTGCTCAAGAATGAGGCCCTGGCCGCGTCACTGGATACCATAGCGCGGGAAGGCAAGGCCGCCTATTACCAGGGGGCAATCGCACAGCATCTCGCCGCTTTTGTCACCGAGCAGGGTGGTTATCTCCGCGCCAACGACTTTGCCAGTCACAGCTCCACCTGGGTAGAGCCACTGCGGGGTAATTATCTCGGACACAGCTTCCTGGTCATGCCGCCCAATACCCAGGGCGTGGCACAACTGGCGCTGATGGAAATGTCGAAGTCTCACCCGATTGCCTCACTCGGGCACAACAGCGCCGACTACCTGCACACACTAATCGAACTGAAGAAACTCGCCTTCGCGGATCGCGATCGCTGGATTGCCGACCCTGAGCTTGCCGTCGTGCCTGTCGATCGACTGCTGGACGCGCAATACCTGCGCCAGCGTGCCAGCCTGGTCGATGCCGGTCGGGCCGCGGAGTCGGTAGCCCCAGGCTTCGGTGATGAAATTTTCGCCGACGGAGACAAGGACAGGGACGATGCCGGTGATACCGTTTACCTGACCGCGGTCGATCGATGGGGCAATGCAGTGAGCTGGATTCAGAGTAATTTTGCCGGTTTTGGTTCCGGTCTGCTCGATGCCGAGACTGGAATCCTGTTGCACAATCGCGGCGCTCTGTTCTCACTGCAGTCCGGCCATCCCAATGAAGTAGGCCCGGGGAAACGCCCCTATCACACTCTCTCACCACTCATGGCTCTGTACCCGAATGGTGGCTTTGCATTTACCATGGGTACGCCGGGTGGCGACAGCCAGACCCAGTCATTGCTACAGATCGTCAACAACATGCTGATATTCGGTATGACGCCGCAGCAGGCAATCGAAGCGCCACGCTTCCGATCTTCGGGCGGGCTTTCGGTTGCAATCGAGGATCGGGTCGCGGGCGAGGCGCTGTCCGGGCTTGAATCACTGGGCCACAATCTCCGGGTCGTTAGCGGATGGACGGCTACGTTCGGTGGCGCACAGATGATCTTCTATGACCCAGTCACGGAAGTACTTACGGCGGCTGCAGACCCTCGACGCGAAGCCTATTCGCTGGCCTATTAGTCCTTTACTCGATGGGATTCAGGACCGATCTGGCATAGCTGGAACGAATAAATTTAATACACTTTTCGCCATTTTGGCTGCCTGTTTGTTAGTAGCCTGTGAGCCACAGCCTGACGACTCGATAGCTGGTATCGACCTGATGCTGGACGAAATCAGCATCAGCGAATTACAGGAAATGATGCAGGCGGCTGACTTGAGCGCTGGTTTTAGGATCATTCTCTTTGCCCAAACTCCCTTTGATCCTGCGAGTGAATACTGGATATCTCGAATACTTAAATTGAAAAGGTAATATACCTAGACTGCGTATTGGATGATAGCCGGAGGCAAACGGTGATGCGCATACATTGTTATCGGTTGTTTCATGCTGATACTATCGCCAATAACGATCTAACTTGTCAGTAGCGAATCTTGGCATGCTCAGAGAATTGCTAGCTTCAAATGCAAACCTTGTAGTGCCTGGAACTTACGATGCGCTATCGGCACTCGTTGCCAAGCAGGCTGGATTCAAGGCTGTCTACATGTCCGGTTTCGGAGTAGCGGGTTCGCTATTGGGTAAACCGGATATAGGTCTAGTAACTGCGCACCAGATGATTGCACGGGCCAGCCAGATTGTCGCCGCTGCTGGCGATACACCGGTTATCGCTGATGGCGATAATGGCTACGGCGATGAGCAGGCGGTTGCACACCTGGTAAATGCCTATGAGCAGGCCGGCGTACAGTGTATACAACTGGAAGATCAGGTGAGCCCCAAGCGCTGTGGCCACATGGACAACAAGGAAGTAGTCGATATCAATGAAGCCGTCAGTAAAATTTCGACGGCGGTACGTTCACGTGACTCAGACCGGTTCCTCATCATGGCCCGCACCGACAGCAGGGCTACTCACGACCTTGACGAGGCGCTGCGGCGGGGAGAGGCCTTTCTTAATGCCGGGGCTGACATTCTGTTTATCGAAGCACCCCGGTCCGTTACCGAAATGGAAGTCATCAAGCAGGTATTTCCCGACACCGTGCTCGTCGCCAACATGGTCGAAGACGGCAAGACACCCGAACTGACGACAACGCAGTTGGCAGAATTGGGTTACCAACTCATCCTGCGGCCAGTCAGCGCATTGCTTTCAGTGGCCAAAACTCTGCAACTCAGTTATGAATCGCTTACCGAGCCCGACCCATCGGGAACCGCACCGCCAAGGCTCTCGTTCCAGGCTTACAATGAGCTGGTTGGGTTATCGGACTCCGAGTGATAATGGCCTCTGGCTTGAATTAACACTCAGTCTGACCAAGCGTTTCCAGCCCAGTCCACAACTTCTCCTTCTTGGGGTATTGGCACCTCCCGAATTCGTTCCGGCACATCGTCATACTCCAGCCGCAATGCCTTGCAGCACACCGCATGCAGGTTGTAGCCCATGACATGGTAGGTGAGTTCCAGGATATCCTCGTCTGAAAGAAAGGAGTGCAAGGCTTCGAATAGCTCATCCGGCGCGCGACCGCCCTGTAGAATGAGTGCGTCGGCCCAGGCGAGAATGGCACGTTCTTTTTCATCGAAATGCGCGGAGACAGACCAGTACGGAATCGCCGCGATCTTCTCATCAGTTATTCCGAAGCGCCGTGCGGCCTTGCAGTGCTGGGAGAAAACAAACTGGCTGCCCTGGGTGTAACCTGCCCGCAGAATGCCCAGTTCTCGAACACGTCCATCGAGTTGGCTGACGCTCTTGTCTGCAAACATGCCGAACATACCGAAGTGATTCGTTGCGTGTTCAAATATATAGGGCACCAGAGCAAACACGGTCCACCAGTTACCCGGTGTACCTGTCGCAGTACCCGGTTCTTCAACCGGGTCGCGGTCACCGAAGAGCGCCTCGTAATATTTTCGGACCTTCTCACTCGCGTCTTTCCTGGATACTTGTCTTAGCCTCGGCATAGGTGCTCCCGTTATCAATCTGCGTTGTGTGTTGTTAGAACCAGGTTGGAAATGTATTGACTTTGCACGGAGATTGTCAATGATGAGGTAGTATAATTCGATATCGAGGAACTATCATGCCTGCCAATGAAAAATTTGAAATACGCGGAGTGAATCATCTGGCGCTCGTGTGTAAGGACATGCAGCGCACGGTCGATTTTTATTCGGGTCTATTAGGTATGCCGCTGACCAAGACCATCGACTTGCCGAACGGCATGGGTCAGCACTTCTTCTTCGATATCGGCAATGGGGATTCGCTTGCGTTCTTCTGGTTCCCCGATGCGCCCGAGAGTCAACCCGGTATTACCCACCCAGCAGCGATGGTCGGCGGTGGATCGATTGCCTCGGCACATGCCTCAATGAATCACGTCGCATTTGATGTGCCGGCGGACAGGATCGAGGAATACCAGCAGAAGCTGGAGGAGGCAGGCATCGAAGTCAGCAAGGTGGTGAACCACGATGACTCACCCATGCAGGCCAGTCCTACGATTACCGACACGACCTTTGTCCGTTCAGTTTATTTCCGGGATCCGGACGGCATCATGCTGGAGTTCGCCTCCTGGACCAGGGAGTTTGATGAACGCGACGTCAACTGCGAACCGGCGACGGCGGCATAGGAATCAAAGGGGATATCTCAGTCTCCGACCCCTTTGTTCTGACCGCTTGATCTCACGGGCTGGGTCAACTTCAATCAGAACCGAGATGTTTGCTGGGGGAAGACGCAGCGAACTACCAAGGCAGTTCGCCAACGTCATTAAATCATCCTCGGGATCAATGCGCCCCGCTGGAAATATTGCTATTTCCATCCGGTAATGCCATGGCAGTCAGGGAAGAGCCGGTTTGCAATATCAGATATTGCCTGCCCTCATGCACCCAGGAACTCATGCCGTAACGGCTTCCCGCCGGGGCTTCGATCGCACCCAACTGTGCGCCGGTGGCTTTATCGATGGCGTAAAGCATGTCCGTGCCGTCACCGGCGGTGTTCCCGTAGATCAACATGGTTTCGGTGATCATCATCGGTCCCGCTCTGCCGGAACCGGTATTGCCGATGTCCACGCCTTCCAGCTCTGGCAGGTTCTTGATGCGGTCGGGGGTCTCACCTGCCGGTATCATCCACAAATGCTCACCGCTGTTCATGTCGATAGCGGTGATGCGGCTATAGGGTGGTTTCCACAAGGGTATGCCCAGGGGATGTCGGGGACGCGGTCCGCCGTTGGCGGCAGCGTAGCGAGACAGCGTGACACCGGTTGGTTCCTCATAATAGGTGTCGGCTTCTTCTCCGGTAACCAGTTGCCGCGAGCCACAACCGGAGCTGGAAATGATATACATGATGCCGGTATTGGGATCAGCAGATGATGGGTGGGTGATGTTCACCGCACCCGCAGGGCACTGAATAGAAGCCAGTTTGCCTTGGGGATTATTTCGCTGCAGGGGGGGATTAAAAACCCCGCCCAGCTGATATTCTGCCACGGCTTCCAGCGCCATGCGTTTGATTTCCGGTGTGAAGTCCACTAGGCCGTCTTCGGTCAGACCCTGCATATCGAAAGGCGCAGGTTTGGTGGGATTCGGCTGCGTTGCCGCCAGTTTCTCACCCGGCACCATCGATTGTTCCACCGGCTCTTCCACGATGGGCCAGATCGGATCGCCGGTTTCCCGGTTAAACACATAGGTCCTGCCTTGCTTCGTGGCCTGAGCGACGATGGGGGTCAAGCCGCTCGCAGTCTGCACATCCAACAGGATAGGCGCCGTCGGCGTATCGTAGTTCCAGATATCATGGTGTACCAGCTGGTAGTGCCATGCGCGTTCGCCGGTTCTGGCGTGCAATGCGATCAAGCTGGTGCTGTAGAGGTTGTCACCGGGACTATGACCGCCATAGTAATCGATGGTGACGCCGTTAGTGGGTATGAAAACCAGCCCCAGTTCCTCGTCGGCGGAGATGGGAGCCCAGGAAGAGATGTCGCCGGTGGTGCGCCAGGCATCGTTTTCCCAGGTTTCATGTCCGTATTCACCCGGTTGTGGAATGACATTGAATTTCCACAGGAACTCGCCGGTCTTGGCATCGTAGCCCAGGATGTCGCCGGCTACATTTTCGATTCTCGATTGGTTATAACCTTGCTCGGCAGAATTACCGACAACTACCACGCCATTGACAACAATAGGTGGCGAGGAGGAGGTGATATAACCCCGCTCAAGCGGAATACCCTCGTAGGGATCATAGGGATGACCGAGGTCCGCCAGCAGATCGACGACGCCGGTTTTCGGAAAGCCATCGATAGGAACCGGCTTACCAAATCCTTCCAGCGGTTGCCCGGTTTCTGCATCCAGGGCGGTGAGGAAAAATCCCGGAGAAATAATATAGATGACGTCACGGCCGTCGACCTGGCCGTAGCCCACGCCTTTGCCGTAGTCCGCCCGCATGGAATATTCCCAGCGGCCGGTATCCGGCTCGCGATAGGACCAGATAGTCGCGCCGGTTTTCGGATCGATGGCAACGACGTGGCGGCGTGCGCCGGCTACGGTGTAGAGTCTGCCGTTGATGTAACTGGGCGTGGATCTGCCGCTCACCGCCTCAAAACTGGCGCCGTCCCATTCCCAGGCCACCTCCAGATCCGAGAAATTACTCGCGTCGATTTGGCTGGCTGGAGAATAACGGGTGTGGGCAAAATCGCCGCCAAGGGTCGTCCACTCCACGGTGTCCTGGGCTAGGCTAGCGGCCGAAAATAGTACTGCGGCGGCGACAATAGAAAATTGATTAATCGTTCTTAATAAGAAAGGCGTGGTCGGATTTGTTTTCATCATTTTTTCCCCTCGCATGAACTTACGGTGCCAATTATTCTGAATAAACTGCCTTGTTATAATTAGACTGTTTTCGAGACTATCGCAGTCGAGTTGCTGTGTCATCAAGGATTTATTAACTGATCTTGCGCGACGCTGCCATTACTGTGCTGCGTCGAAGTCACCGGCGTCGTGGCGCTCGGATAACCGGGTTTCCTCGGGTCCCCACACTCGGTTAACGCGCCGACCGCGCTGCACTGCAGGACGTGCTTCGATTTCTGTTGCCCAACGCACAACGTGTTTATAGGCCGCCACGTCGAGAAATTTTGCCGCATCGTAAATATTGTGTAGTACCAAGGCACCATACCAGGCATAAGTTGCTATGTCGGCGATGTTGTATTCGTCACCGCATAGATAGCGACGCTGCGCCAGATTCTGGTCCAGCACATCCAGTTGGCGCTTTACCTCCATGGCGTAACGGTTGATCGGGTACTCAAACTTTTCTGGCGCGTAGGCATAGAAGTGACCAAATCCTCCACCCAGATAGGGGGCGGCGCCCATTTGCCACATTAGCCAGGACAGGCATTCCGCGCGGGCGGCAGAATCTTCAGGATAAAATTCGCCGAATTTCTCGGCCAGATAGATGAGGATCGCACCGGATTCGAAAACCCGCGTGGCCGGATTGGTACTGCGGTCGAGTAGTGCGGGAATCTTGGAGTTGGGGTTAAGGGCAACGAAGCCGCTGCCAAACTGATCACCATCGCCGATGTTGATCAGATAGGCATCGTATTCGGCACCCGTGTGTCCCAGCGCCAGCAGTTCTTCCAGCATGACGGTGACCTTGACGCCGTTGGGGGTTGCCAGCGAATAAAGCTGCAAGGGGTGTTTGCCCACCGGTAAAATCTTCTCACCGGTTGCGCCGGCAACGGGCCGATTAATGCTGGCAAAAGTACCGCCACTTTCCTGATCCCAAAGCCAGACTTCGGGTGGTGTGTACTGCGCCATCTAGTGGAAGTCCCTGGCATTCATACTTCGTTGCGTCCGGCCGCGGCAATCATGTAATCGGCGGCCCTGAACGCCAGCGCCATAATCGTCATGGTAGGTTGCCCCCGACCACCGGTGACGAGGCTGCTACCATCCACCATGAATAGATTCGGTACATCGTGGCTGCGATTATTGCGATCCACCACGGAGGTTGTCGCATCGTTGCCCATGCGGCAGGTACCCAGCAGATGCACGTTGCCCTCGGTTTCGGTGATAGGCCTCGATGTCACCTGCTTAGCCCCGGCAGCATCCAACAACTCTAGTGAACGTTCCAGAAAGAATCTCATCGTCGCTATATCATCGGGATGGTCCTTGTAGGTACAGCGCAGCGCAGCGCGGCCCCACTTGTCTCGCAGATCGGGGTCGAGTGTCACGGTATTCGTCGCCAGTGGTAGAGAGGTGGAATGCCCGTTAAAAGCCGCGGTATGGGTGAATTCTTCGGCCAGTGAGTGCTTGTATTCACTGCCCCAATTGGGACCACCAAACAGGCTTCCGCTCAACCCGGTTCCCAGCGGAAGCCCGTTCGAGGGATGGCGCGAATCGATACCGCCACCACCGTAAAATCCCAGGCTGGGATCGAGGCTGTAGAAGTCATGCATGACCCGGGTGGTGGGTACGCTCTTGAATGCATTGACCGGTTCATCGAACAGACCGGTAGCCGAAGACGCGCCGTTGAACATCAGGTTCTGGCCAACTACACCACTGGAATTCGCCAGCCCGTCCGGGAACTGGCTCGATTCTGACAACAGCAATAACCTGGGTGTCTCGGCCCCATTGGCGCACAACACCACGGCGTTGGCGCGTTGTGACTGTTCGCGACCATCTTCCTCCCAGTAGACAATTTCGTTAGCGCGACCGGCAGCATCTGTATTTATCCTGGCGGCAGTGCAGAGCGTTCTGAGTTCGCAGTTGCCCGTTGCCAGCGCCAGCGGAATCATGGCGGCCATTGAGGAAGATTTAGCATCTACCTCGCAGCCGAATCCGTTGCAGAAGCCACAGTGTATGCAAGCCGGTCGGCCGTTGTGAACTTGGGAGAGTATAGCCACCGGTGCCGGATAGGGGGTGTAGCCTAACTGTTTGGCGGCGCGTTCTAACAATACCCCCGATGCCTTAACTGGCATCGGCGGGCAGGGATAGCCGCGAGAGCGTGGGGGATCCCAGGGTCCTGCCAGGCCAGAAACACCGACTTCCCAATCCACTTTCGTATAATAAGGTTCGAGGTCGTCATAGGTGATGGGCCAATCGGAAAAAGTGGTGCCGGCAATAGGACCGAGCAGGCTCGCCTCGATAAAATCCACCTCGCGAAAGCGCCAGAAATTACCGGAAAAATGCACGCTGCTACCGCCCACATTGTGGGCGTAGCCGAGCGCCGATTCGACTAACACGGCGGTGTCATTTTCGGTCTTGCGAAATGTCTGGGGGTGACCCTGTCGCGCTCCCCAGACCAGGTCGTTGTTATGCTTATAACCCCATTCGTCGTGCTTAAAGTCGGCCGCGCGTAGATGCGGACCCTGCTCCAGTACCACCACCGAATGGCCCGCTGCAGACAATTCTTTGGCGACCACGCCACCGGCCGCACCGGAACCAATGATGATAAAATCCACAGGCTCCGAAGTGGGAAAAGGTGCCTGTGCCATCGCTATGCTCCCTTGTCCGCATAGTCGGCATCGTAATAGCCATAGGGTGACTGCCAGACATGCCGGTCTTCGAAACCCAATAACTGGTAGCCTATGTTGTCACGATTGCCGCCGTATTCCGGCAGGGAAAACATGCCGGCCACGGTGAGATATCGAATCGTGGCGAAAAATGCAGACGCTTCGATGTCAGTCAGCAATCGATCTTGCTGCTCCGCTTGCAGTTCATAAAAGTGCGTAACAGCGAAACGCATTTCAGCAGCAGCTTGAAGTTCGGTTAATCCGCGCCGAAGAATTTCATGCTCCGCTTCCCGGTCATCACCCAGTACCTTGTCGATAAAATAGATAACGCCCGCCTCGGTAGCGCCTGGCGTGGCGTCGGTGGGAATGATGCGTGCAGCGATGGCGGTAAACTCCATTGCCTCTTCTGCACTCAGCGTAGTGAATTCCCCTTCGCCAAGCCGCGCTTCCTGCGCGCGTTCGCAGGAAGTCAGAATCATCGGCAGGGTCAAGACGATACAGGAGCCGCGGGCGGCATTTCCGGCCGACCTGAGAAAGGCCCGGCGAGAGTATTGAGTTGGTGTCACGGCAGCTTACCCCCAAGAGAATCATCGCCAGAATGGCTACTGCTATTAAGAAGGGATCGAGTCTAGCATAAGCTTAAGGCCATGTTGTGGCGCGCTGATTTTGCCTGCAACAATTCATCCCGGTCTGATTGTCCATCAGTGCTGCCGCGTCGGCAGCGAAGCGCATTTGTATAAACGGTCCTAACTCAGGCCAATTCACCGGCAGCCGTTACCGGCAGCGGCGCGTCTTGTTTTATGGCCATTAAACTGAAATGGGACTCCATGTTGCTCACCCCGGGGAACTTGAGTATGCGTTGCATGGATAGTTTCGAGAAATGATCCATGCTGTAAGCCACGACCTTCAACAGGAAATCGTAACTCCCGCTCATGACATGGCACTCCACGATGTGTGCTTCCGCCTTCACGCAATCCAGGAACGCTTCCCGCTTGTGATCGTCGTGCTTTTCGAGGGTGATCTGAACGAATGCTGTTACCTGTAAGCCCAGCGCGCCGTTATTGATCCTGGCGCCATAACTCGCTATTAGGCCGCAGTCCTCCAACCGTTTCACCCGTCTGAAGCATGGCGACTCCGACAAACCCACGCGCCCGGCCAGATCTACATTGGAGATGCGCCCCTCGACCTGCAGCACATTCAGAATCTGTCGTTCGGCCCTGTCCAGTTTCATCGCAAGCAACCCTCTNAAAATCAATAAAAATAGAANAAATCCACTAATTTCTACTCCAATACTGCGGAAAATAGGTGAAAAGCAGCCCAACATTANCGCTATAGTTCTCNTCATTCAAGCGGGATCATCATCACTAGCCGATTGAGGCGCACACAAATGGCAGACTTATTCCCCAACCCCATGGGNCTGGATGGCTTCGAATTCATAGAATTTTCCGCGGGCGAGCGCGACATTCTCGAGCCGGTGTTCGCCACCATGGGCTTCGAACTGGTTGCCCGTCATCGCACCAAGGCGGTAGATTTGTGGCGCCAGGGCAACATCAATTTCATTATCAATTACGAAGAGAAGTCTCCGGCCGCCTACTACGCCAAGGAGCATGGACCCTCGGCATGTGGCATGGCGTTTCGGGTCAAGAACGCCGCCAGGGCCTACGCCCGGGCGCTGGAACTGGATGCACAACCCATCGATATACCGGTCGGTCCCATGGAGCTGAAGTTGCCAGCCATACAGGGCATCGGCGGTGCCATCCTCTACCTTATCGATCGCTATGAAGAGGGTTCTTCTATTTACGATATCGATTTTGACTATCTGCAGGGAGTAGAGCGCAATCCCGTGGGCTGTGGTTTCACTACCATCGACCATCTGACCCACAATGTGTATCGCGGGCGCATGAACTACTGGGCCGGCTATTATGAAAAGCTGTTCAACTTCCGTGAAATTCGCCATTTTGACATCGAGGGCGAATACACGGGATTGCGCAGCCTCGCCCTGGGCGCTCCGGATGGCAAGATCAAAATCCCATTGAATGAAGAGGCGGGTAGTTCCGGCCAGATCGAAGAGTATCTGATGCAGTACAACGGCGAGGGTATTCAACACATCGCCTTCGCCTGCGATGATTTAATCGCCTGCTGGGACCGACTCGAGAAGCGCGGGGTGAAATTCATGACGCCGCCGCCAGATACCTATTACGAGATGCTCGAGGAGCGCCTGCCGGGTCATGGCGAGCCGGTGGCAGAGTTACAACGTCGCGGCATTCTGCTCGATGGTGTGTGTAATGATGGTGAACCCAGACTGTTGTTGCAGATATTTTCGGAAACTGTGGTTGGACCGATTTTCTTCGAATTCATTCAACGCAAGCGCGACGAAGGCTTCGGCGAGGGCAATTTTCAGGCCCTGTTCGAGTCTATGGAGCGAGATCAATTACGCCGGGGCGCCATCAAAGCAGTGCCTGACACCGGGACTCTGAATGAAGGTTAAACGACCTGCTTTTTTGCCTGCCCCAGTATCTGCTGGTTTATTCTGGCTTAAGTTCTCGTTGCGGACATGGGGACGCCTGCAACATAGCAACTAACTACCCGCTCTGAATCTGTCATTGGTTCGACAAAATTATCTCTTCGCTTCGTGAATATTGTTACCGCCTGCCAAAATATTCAGCATATGCGTAAGTTGCTGAGTTGCAGGCGTCCCTACTAGCTCCAGTTCATCTAAGGGATCGAGTCATGCTCGCATAGAATAATTGGAGGAGACTAACAAACTACTGTATTTTTACTCTGCCCTATGATATCTGACCCCATTTGCTACTTGTGCTAGGTTATGTACTTTTCTGGGCTAGGCAACTGGCGCCACTGCACTACTGAATTGGCATTAAAAAGGAGAATACTATGTTTCGTTTATTCTTAAATCTTGCGATCAACTGCTTGCTCGTAACCGCGGCGGCAACGACTGCTGCACAGTCCGATATCTACTACGCGGCCCACCATGATTATCGAGTCGTGACGGTTGCGGAGGGCTTGGTACATCCCTGGTCAATGGCGTGGCTGCCCAACGGGGACATGCTGATTACGGAAAAGCCCGGTCGCTTGAGAATCATTCGAGACGGTCAACTGTTGCCGGAAGCTATTCCCGGTACGCCGGAAGTATTTTACGAAGGCCAGGGCGGACTATTCGATGTTCTGCCTCACCCGAATTTCAACGAGAACCGCTGGGTTTACCTGAGTTTTTCTAAGCCCGTAGGCGACGGATCAACCACGGCGATAGTTCGCGGACGTTTGGAGAACGACCGCCTGTCTAATTTGGTGGAAATCTTTTCTGCGCAAGCAATCGGCAGGAGCCACTATGGCGGCAAAATGGTGTTCGACGATGATGGTTATCTCTTTATCACCGCCGGAGACCGCCAAGTGCCCTCCACCGGTGATCTCAACTCTCACCCGGCACAAGATCTCAGCAATCACCATGGCGTCATAGTACGCCTGCATGATGATGGCAGTGTGCCCAATGACAATCCTTTCGTCGGTCGTGACGATGCGCTTCCGGAAATCTGGAGTTATGGCCACCGTAGTCCCCAGGGTCTAGCGATACACCCGGAAACCGGTGACCTCTGGATGACAGAGCACGGCCCTCAGGGTGGAGATGAGCTCAACCGGGTCGAGCCCGGGACCAATTATGGCTGGCCCGTTGTTGGCTACGGCGTGAACTATGTGTCAAGCACACCGATCCATGCCCGCCAGAGTCTGACCGGTATGGAGCGACCAGCCCACTTCTGGGTACCGTCAATTGCCACTTCCGGCCTTATGGTCTATACCGGCGACAAGTTCCCCATGTGGCACGGTAGTATCATTGCCGGTGCCTTGGTCGGCGAGCGCCTTGCCCGTCTTCACATGAGCGACGATTACCGGGAAGTGGTAGTGGAAGAAACCCTGGCTTATGGCATGGGCCGCCTTCGCGACGTACGTCAGGGGCCGGATGGTTACATCTACGTGGCTATTTCTGACAGGGCTGGCGAACCGACTGAAATTGTTCGGCTGGAGCCGAGAGATTGAGCTGAATCGTAGCGGCTACATCTGAACCAGCAGCTGGACCCTTGTGCGGGTGAATTCACAGAATTGCTCAGCCTCGCCCTGGGCGCTGCGGATGGCAAGATCAGATTCCCTCTAGATCAAGAGGCTGGTCGTTCTAGCCAGATCGAAGAGTATCTGATGCAGACCTGGTCTGATACCGGGGCATTGAAAAAAAGCAACGCCCGGTTTTGACAGGGCTACTTCAGGATTTAAACCCGACTATTCTGTCTTGAGCTAGCGTCACGGGGCTGCGGGCGTTTTCTCGGTAGCGGTCTCTTCGCCATTCTCCAGCGCTATGCGTTCATTCGGGTGAATGCTCTGCAGCGCAGTGCGGAAGGTGCCATCTCGCTGCTTTCTCTGCATCAGCTGCAGTTTCCGTTCGGCCAGCATGACTCCGTACTCCTCTTCCTCCAGGTAGGTCACGCTGACGTGGAAATGAGACATGGCATCCACGCTACGACCTCCAAACACCACCCACTGATCCGGATCGATGGACAGCGGATTGTTCTCGGTGTTGTCGAAATGGGTGCGCATGACGATCGCCGTGCCGGTGGGAAGTAAGGGCCTGGCGTCGTCTTCAAAAATGAAGGAAGTCTGCCAGTTGTGATTGTAATTATTGATCGAGGCAATCACGTCCCGACGATTGGCGCCGTGGCCGTAGTAGTCGTTTACCCGGCCTGGCCAAACCACTTCGATGGACATGGCGATGCCGTGCAGGTGCATGTGGCCACGGAAGCTGTTGAGCATCACCGGTTGCTCCAGCACCCAGGTGCGATACATGGTCTGGGTGCCGTGGGGTGGAATCAGGATATCGCGACCCCGGGGCTGATCGGAATCGAACTGGTCTATCAGGTGATGAATTTCCACACTGGCCTCGGTGGCGGGGGGCTCATCTTCGGGGTGGAACCAGAATGCCACCTCGATGTTGTCTTCTAATTCTTCTCCGATGGGAAAGTAATGGGCGCCAAAATTGATGACGCCGGGGCCGACCTCAAACTTGATCCCGGTGTCCTCACCGAAGTAATCCCAGCGTTTGCCGGCGCCGGCACCGACCACACGACCGGAAGGACCCTCTTCCAAGCGCAATGACACGTTGTTGTGATGTAGGGCGCCGCGTCCCTTGATGGTATTTCTGATTTCCGCCGCCTTCAGAAAACGCGGCTGTGCCAAGGCCGGCCATTCCACGTCCACCGAGGGCCAGAAATCGCCGCCCGAGGCTCGTATCGCGATGGGGCCGGTCTCGAAGATCATATCCGGCGGGCCCAGCGTGGGTTCCAATTCCCATTCCAACCAGTTAGGCCAATTCACGGGAGCAGGCAGCATGGCCGGATCTCCCTCCGGCGCACCGGCATCTACCCAGGCGACTAGTGTGTCCAGGTCCTGGGGGCTGAGGGAAAAGTCATTCTTGAATTCCTGAATGCCAATGGTGGGATCGAGGTGCCAGGGCGGCATCACCCTCCGGCTCACGTTATATTTGATACGCGCGGCCCAGGGCCTGGCTTGCTCGTGTGTTTCCAGGGGCATCGGGGCGATGCCACCCGGCTGATGGCACTGCTGGCAGTTCTGCTGCAGAATCCTCACCACCTCGTTGGAGAACGTTGGGGGGTGCTGTGATTTCCCCTCTGCGGTGGCGGCATTGACACTGTGCAAGGGTAATAATAGAACAGCAGCCGTGCCCGCGATGAGTCGAACAAGCTGTCGGCAGCTTCGACTCCGGGCGGGGATGGTCTGATCCAATTGCTGTTTCATATCGCAACTCTCCTGTTGATCTTGATTTCGTTAGCGCCATAGCAGCGCGGCAAGCGGCTTACCGGCTATGACTTTTACTCCACGTTGATCCTGACAAAGGCATTGGTCCAACAGCACCAGAATTCAAAGTCATTGGTCTCATAGTTTGAACGACCCGAGTCATTGTAAGCCTGAACCTGCACGATGTATTCCCCCGGCTGCGTGAACACCGCTTCGGTGCTGGACTGTCCGTAGGCAAACTCGGAATCGGCCCAGCTGGACGCAGCTATCCAACCCAGGGTCTCTTCCTTCCACGAGCTCCAGTTCGGCGTAAAAGTCACCTCACCAGGCCCCTGGTACTTGAACCATCGTACCCGGATCGCCCGATCATCCTCTTCCCGATAGGGATTGTCACGCCGCACCCGGGCGCTGAGAGCGACCGGCATGCCCACCTGCGCCTCGATGGTGTCGGCTACCATGCCTCTACCGAAGCCTATCCGACCTACCGCCAGTGGGCCCTCCGCCGTCAGTCTTAGCTTCGGTGGGCTGTTCTTGCGCGAAAATTGCAGCGGCTCATCGTGGCGGTAAGTGCTATAGACCAGGCGACCCGGGGAGCTGAATACCTGCTCGGTGCGCTCGTCGATCAGGGTCCACACCACGTCGCGATCTCCCCAGTCCTCGGGAACCGTCACGCTCAAAACACAGTAGTGTCTGCGGCCGCCATCCGGTTGTGGCATGAAGTGAGTCGGCTGCAAGCCGTTAAACTGAGCAGGCTCGAGGAAGTTATTGGGGCCGATGGGGATGTCAAAAATTTCTGCGGTGTTGGTGTTGAAGTAACCAAAGCACAGCTGGTAGCTGCCATCGGGATTCGGGAACCAGCCCTCGAAGATTGGAATGACCGGACCGCCGGTAGGGCGGACCAACTGCAGGTCATTCTGATGCCCTCCCGGTGGCGCCACCCGGTTCCATCCAGGGATTCGGGCCTGGCCTTCGCTCTGAGTCCAACTCGCAGTAGCTGCGACGAATCCCAGCAAGGCGATGCACAAGGTCTTTTTCATCGACCGAAATTCCTCAGTTGTTCAAGCAAGCGGCTTAATCTATTTCACCTGCTAGGCCGGTAGCGGAGGCATTCGTGGCCCCGGCGTAGCGAATGTCATCTCGGTAATCGCCTTGATGCTGCGATTGCCGTAACGAAACGGGATAATCAATCGTAATGGCGCGCCATGTCGTGCAGGAATCGGTTCGTCGTTCATCAGCCAAACCAGCATGACCTGTGGATGTCTGAGAGTCTGCATTGGCTCGTCGATGTAGAAACGGTCGGAGGCGATGAAGCGACAATAGTGGGCCTCCGGAATCAAACCCAGCATGTCGGCAAAATCACTGAAACGGACACCGGTCCACTTCACGATACCGCGGGGATTGGGCGCGCCGCATTGCAGCAGAAAAGTATGGGACCGAATCGGCAGTTGTTCCAAATCTGAAAAATGCAGGGTGCCGGTCCTGGTTGCCAGACCACGGGTGTCTACCTTGATCTGCATCTGTCGATAGTCGAACTCGATTTCCGGAGTTTGGCGGCCCGGTGAGCGCCACATCAGTGGGTCACTAATAGGACCTGCCGCGCTTTCAGGATGTTCGGGCGCCGACCCGTCTGGATTTAAGGGCAGTGGCGCCGGAAATCCATTACGTAAAGGTCGTTCCACCAGCTGCTGCGGCCAGTCGTCCTGCTCTGCCGCATAGGCAATGTGTTGCCCCTCGGGCCTGAGTATATCCAGGGATAAGCCAGCCAAGGTAGCGGCCGACAGGGAGAGTGCTTTGCGTCTTGAGATTGTCATTACTGCACCTCTTCTGGTGAGTTTTTACTCTGAAGATGGTAATGTCTTTTGTTGCGGGAAAATAGGGGTAGACCCGTCTTTTTACATCTTTCCAAGCATTTCTTGATGCCATCACTGTCAGTAAACAGGTATGGTCTTGTTTTTTTTTGAACGCTGTTATTGGTTCAGTAGGTGCTAATTCTTTTTTCGGGGTCAAACAGATTCATTTGCCAGAGACCGCAACATCGGCACGACAATAAAAAACGAAATGACGTGCATGAACATGAGCACGATGATCGCGCCTGTTGTCGCTCCACCCAGGGGGCCCTCGCTGACGTACGCCAGCGCCAAATCTGGAATAAAAGAGAGCAGCAGCACAATTACTGCTGCGATTGTGAAATTTCGATTCGGCGATTTGCTCATTTTCCTGAGCAGTGCATAAACGCCGATGGCTCCGAACGCACCAATAAATGACCACAGGATAATGGGTATTACGCCGAATGGCCCGAAGCCTTCCGGAACAGCTACTGATGACCTGGTCACCAGCATCAGTACAAGATTTGCAAGGGCCGAAACCACGGCCGCGACAATGCCGATCTTCCACAAAGCCCAGGGTTCACAAGATATGTCTGATTCGGTCATTACATTGGCCTATATAAGTCGTCAGTGATATCAAACCACTCCACTGTCATAAAATGCCTCGATGCGACTGGCGTCGAAGCCCAATTCTGCCAAAATCTCTCGAGTATGTTCGCCAACCGCCGGAACCGGCCCCAGGCTTGGCTCGTAGCTAGAGTTGTTTCCCGGCGGCTTGAAGCCAGATACGGAGCCCGCCGGCGTATCGACCTCGATGATTCTCTCTAGCGCTCGCAACTGCGGATGCTGCCAAACCGCCTGCATATCATTGACATTGGCGTAGGCAATCTGCGCTGCATCCAGTTTGCCGGATAGCTGTTGCGCAGTCAGTCCGGCAAAGACATGCTGAATTATTTCCTTCAGTTGCTCGCGATTTCGGGATCGCAGCGTGTTGGCTTTGAAGCGTTCATCACTTATTAATGCCTCTTGCTCCATCACATTGCGACAAAACGCTTCCCATTCTCTTTCATTCTGAATTCCCAACATGATGACCTTGTTATCGCCAGTGGAAAATGCTCCGTAGGGGTAGATGCTGGCATGATCGGTAGCGGTGCGAGCAGGGGGCTGGGCACCATCGTAGGCGTAGTACAAAGGGAAACCCATCCATTCGACCATGGCTTCCAGCATGGAAATGTCGATGTTGCTGCCGCTGCCGGTTTTGGAACGCTGGATAAGTGCGGCGAGAATCGCAACCTGAGCCTGGGTGCCGGCGGCGATGTCGGCGATGGAGATGCCGCTCTTCACCATGTCCTCATCGTTGCCGGTTACCGACAGAAATCCGGCTTCGGCTTGCACCAACAGGTCATAGGCTTTCTTGCTTCGATAAGGACCGTCGTCACCATAGCCGGATATATTACAGACGATGAGTTGGGGAAATCTCGATTGCAGGTCTGCATAGGACAGCCCCATCTTCCTGGTCGCACCGGGCGCCAGGTTTTGTACCAGGACGTCGGCGTCGGTCAACAGCTTGGTCAAAATAGTAGTTGCATCTGCGTGTTTTAGATCGAGGGTTATGCTCTGTTTCGATCTGTTGGTCCAGATAAAGTGCGAGGACTGAGCTCTGACCCGGTGGTCATAGTGGCGGGCGAAATCGCCAACGCCCCGGCGCTCGATCTTTATGACGCGGGCGCCGAGTTCGGCAAGCTGGCGTGTGCACAATGGTGCCGCTATCGCGTGTTCCAGGGAAATGACTGTGATGCCGGTAAGCGGGGGAGGTGACATGTTAGACGATGACCACCGTTGCCGATGCGTCCATGCACAGCGCGCCGGTATGGTCTTGAATCCAGAGTTTGCAGTTGCCTTCGGCGTCCGGGAGCGAGCCACAGACCTGGAAGTCATTGCGGTCGAAAACCGGATGCAAGGCTCTGAATTTGAATTTTGTGACCCTGTTGCTGCCGATCTGTTGCAGCAAGGTGTCTACCAGCAGGGTTGCAAGCAGTGGACCATGGACGATGAGGCCGGGATAGCCTTCCGTATTGGTCACATAGTCGCGATCATAATGAATTCGATGACCGTTGAAGGTGAGTGCGGAATATCGAAACAGGAACACCGGGTCCGGGGTGATGGTGTTGCGGAAATCGGCTTGCACGGGCGCAGGTTCGGCCGTTGCCACAGTGGCGTTTGCCGCCGCCTGTTCTCGGAAAACAAGTTCATACTCTTCACTAAGCGCCAGGCCGTTCTCACCCGTGATCTCATGTGCTACGCAAACGAAGGCCAGTTGTCCGCTGCGACCCTGCTTCATATTGATGCTCTTGATGGTGGAAGTTCTCTCGACAGCTTCCCCGGCATGCAGGGCTTGATGAAATTCAAACCGACTGCCAGCCCACATCCTTCTCGGTAGCTGAATTGGCGGCAGGAAGTCACCCTTCCTGGCGTGGCCGTCTGCGGCCAAAGCGGACTGCGGGGCAGGATTGAGGAAATACAACCAGTGCCATAATGGGGGCAGTTCAAAGCCCTCAGCGATGGAAAGCGTGGTCTTGTCAAGAGTCGCCGCCATCGCTACCAGGGGCGCCAATGTGAGGATGTCGCTATGGCACTCAGTGTTACCGATCCAGGTTGAAAATTGTTCTGTTGGTGTATCCATAAGCAAGTGCTGGCTGTGAGTAGGGGGTTTTAGTTGGTGGCAGCTGTGGTGCCACATCGAGAATTTAATGGATGCGAGTCGAAGTTGCTACTAAAATGGTTGCCGCAGTGGCTTACTCAACGGGTTAATCCCTAATTGAATCAACCGAGGACGTATTTTGACCGGGAAATATTTTGAAGAATTGGAAGTGGGTGCGGTGTTCGAGCATCAGCCCCACCGCACTATTACCGAATCCGACAACCTGTTATTCAGCACCATGACTCATAACCCGCAGCCGTTACATATCGATGCGGAATTTGCGAAGCAGTCACAGTATGGTCAGATCCTGGTGAATAGTCTGTTTACCCTGGGCCTGGTTATTGGCTTGTCCATCGCCGATACCACCATGGGTACGACCATCGGCAATCTCGGCATGGAGAAAACAGAATTTCCCAATCCGGTTTTTATCGGCGACACGATTCGAGTCACCACCCGCATCGTCGACAAACGAGAATCTAAAACCAAACCCGATCGTGGCATCGTCTGGTTCGAGCATATTGGCTATAACCAGCGCGACGAAATCGTCTGCGAGTGTCTGCGTAAGGGTATGATGATAAGGAAGTCTTCGTAGTGCGCCGGCGCAGATCGATTCATTTCGTGCCCGGTGGCAATGACAAGATGTTGAACAAGGCGCTGGGTCTGCCTGCAGATTCGCTGATCCTGGACCTGGAAGATTCGGTGACACCGCAGCACAAGGAAGCGGTGCGAGCAGAGGTGTGCGACTGGTTGCAGGCGACAGATTTTGGCAAGCAGGAGCGCCTCGTGCGAATCAATCCTATTGATTCCGAGTGGGGCCGGGCCGACCTGGAAGCCGTGCTGCAACACAATCCGGATGGCATCGTCTTGCCGAAGGTGCTGGACCTGAAAACCGTGGTTGCCGTGGACCAATTGATCAGCAACCAGGAACAAACCACTGGCGCCGATTTGAGTGAAGTCAAACTACTGCTGATTGGCACCGAATTGGCTGGGGCGGTATTCAATTTACGTGACATGGTTACCCATGAGCGCGTCGATGGTGTCACCTGGGGTGCCGAAGATTTATCCATGTCACTCGGCGCCCGTGCCAAACGGGACGAAGATGGCAACTATCTTGAGGTGTTCAGTTTCGTGCGTTCCCTGTGTTTGCTGGCGGCGGTGGCGGCGGAAGTTCAACCCGTCGATGCGGTGTATGTGGATATAAAAAATCTGGATGGATTAAGAAAGGAATGCAAGACCGCGGCAGACATGGGCTTTACCGGCAAGATAACCATCCACCCGGACCAGATAGAAGTAGTGAATCAGGCCTTCACCCCGTCGCCGGCAGAAATCGAGCAGGCGGCGGCATTGGTTGCCGCCTTCGAAGAGAATCGGCAAGCCGGGAAGATGGTATTCAGTTTTAACGGGGAGATGGTTGACGTACCCCACCTGAAGAGAGCGCAGGCAATTCTTGCCAGGGATGATAGCGAGTAGTTTTACGGCGCTGGATATTACCGGGGAATTGCTGACAGAGGAATGACATGGACTTTGAGGAAAGCGATGAACAGCGATTAATTCGACAGTCGGTTGCCAGGCTGTGTCAGGAATTTCCCGATGACTACTGGGAACAACACGACAGGGAAGGGGTGTTCCCGGATGACTTTTTCAAGCAAATGGCAGCGGCAGGCTGGATCGGCGTGGCCATGCCGGAACGCTATGGTGGCGCTGGCAAGGGCATACAGGAGGCGGCGATTATTCTTGAAGAGGTGGCGGCATCCGGTGCCGCCATGAATGGCGCAACTGCCATCCACTTGTCTATTTTTGGCATGCATCCGGTGGTCAAACATGGAAGCGAAGCGATGCGCGAGAAGTATCTGCCGGCGGTCGCCAGCGGTAAGATGCACGTGGCCTTCGGTGTCACCGAACCCGATGCCGGCAGCGATACCACCGCTATCGAAACCTTCGCCCGGCGCGAAGGTGACCACTACCTGGTGCGGGGGCGTAAGGTCTGGACCAGCAAGGCGATGGAGTCCGAGCGGGTGTTGTTACTGGTGCGGACCACGCCCAGGGCCGAAGTCAAACGCAAGACCGATGGCATGACGCTGTTGCTTGCCGAGTTAAAGAAGCCGGAGGTATCTATTTCTCCGATCCCGAAGTTGGGGCGCAATGCCGTGCGCACCTGCGAGGTCGTCTATGACGATCTCGAGGTGGACTTTGCCGATAGAGTTGGCGCAGAAGGCGAGGGCTTCCGCTATCTGCTGGATGGTCTCAACGCGGAACGGATACTGATCGCGGCCGAGTCAATCGGCATAGGTCGGGCCGCACTGCGACGGGCGGTGCGTTACGCCAATGAACGGGTGGTGTTCGACCGGCCCATCGGCAAAAACCAGGGTATTGCCTTTCCCCTCGCCGAAGCACGTATCAAGCTGGATGCCGCCGATTTGCTGACCAAGAAGGCGGCCTGGCTGCTGGACAATGATAAACCCTGTGGCGCCGAGGCCAATATGGCTAAATGGCTCGCCGCCGAAGCCGGGTTCTTTGCCGCCGACGCGGCGATTCAGACCCATGGCGGCTTTGGCTATGCCCGGGAATACCATGTCGAACGTTACTGGCGTGAAGCCCGGCTGATGAAGTTGGCGCCCATCTCCCAGGAGATGATCCTCAACTTTGTATCCGAACACGTGCTGGAATTGCCCCGCTCTTACTAGCAGGCTGTTGAAAAATTCTCAGCCGGCGCAACACCGCGCTAAAATCTGGCTCAAAATAGGTATTTACTACATGTAAATTCCGCTTTTTAGCCACAGCGACCCTGGTCGATGGCAACATCGGCTCTCACAATGACAACAGAAGCAGAGCAAGCATAATGAAAAAGGCAACCGGCATGATCAGGAACAGGCTAAGGGCAATATTTTCGGGATCGAGTCTGGTGTTGCTCAGTTTCCTGATTGGCATGGGCGCTAACGCACAGCAGCTGTCACCCCAGGATGATCCGGCGGTGCAACGGGTCGCGCCGTTCCAGGTGTTCGACAACCTGTACTATGTTGGCGCCAGATGGGTTTCGGCCTGGGTGCTGGAAACCGACCAGGGTCTGATTCTGTTCGATGCTCTCTATGGGGAGCTGACCGACCTGATTGTCGAAGGCATGGAGGAATTGGGCCTGGATCCCCAGGATCTCCGCTACGTCATCGTGACTCATGCCCACTATGATCACATCGGTGGCGCCAGGCGCATGCAACAGAAGTTTGGCGCGGTGATGATGATGACCGAGCAAGACTGGCAGATGACGAATCAGCCCGCGATTTATCAGGAATACCCCGTGCCCATACGCCACCTGACTGCGACTGATGGCAGCACCCTCAATCTTGGCCGCACCCGGCTCGAGTTCTTCCAGACGCCGGGTCATACACCCGGTGTCCTCTCGACCCGGTTTACGGTCTACGACGACGGCTACCCCCATGATGCCTTTATGTTCGGTGGCGTGGGTCTGAACTTCAGTGGCGTGGAGCGCACCAATATGTATATCGACAGCGTGAAACGGATTCAGAAAATGCCGGGGATTGAAGTGAATATTCCCAATCACGCGGGTTCCGGTGAAGTTTTCGCTCGCAATGAATTACTGAAACAGCGCGAGGGGGGCGAACCCCATCCCTTTGTCGATCCAGATGGATTCAGTGCCTGGCTCGATACCTTACTGGTGAACGCGCAGGCGAAACTGGTGCAAGAAAAAGCTGCTGTTAACTAGGGCTGAGTACGTTTGATGCTGCGCTCGCAGAGGCCTTCAGAGCAGCCACGCCGGCTCATTGCTTCCCTTAGCTGGGAGCTAATTGTATGGTTAGCTGAAA
>PCCP01000004.1 GCA_002731775.1 Gammaproteobacteria bacterium | reverse complement strand
TTTATCTGACCAGTCAGTACGGTAAAGGACCCAGGACCCTTCAGCAATTTCGCCATGTTCGGATTCCCATTTCCTGATAAATTCAATGCTCATCAGGAAGTCCGGATCAGCCTCAGCTTCAGCCACCGCATCAATCACCACCGCCGGTACCACAAATCGATCAACTGGCAATGTATCGGTGGCGTTATTTTCGAAATCCTTACCGGTCACCCAATGAATAGGCGCATCAAAATGTGTACCTGTGTGCTCACCGCATTTAAGGTTATTCCAATACCAGGCAGGCCCCTTTTCATCGTAACGGGAAATCGTCTCCACACTGAACGGCCAAGAAACACCCCAGCCAAATTCTGTCGGCAAAGGCAGAACAGGCGTACTAGGCTCCAGGGTTACTGTAAGATCAACGATACGAATGCGACCTGTTACCAGGTCACTTACCAGTTTTTCAAGCGTCTTGCTGCCCATGCGTCATCTCATTGATTCTATTATTCAACTGCGTCATCTAGCGACCTGTTGCGCCAATTTATCATCGCTGGAATATATTTTAGGTTTAAAATATACTATCTTGGTTCCTATCCAGCAGTCAAACATAACACAACTACAGGAAGCCCATGAAAACAATGCTTTCACCAGAGGGCTGGCCCAGGCCCAAGGGATATGCCAATGGTATACTAAGCTCGGCTAGCAACACTATTTACGTCGGTGGTCAAATTGGCTGGAACGCCCAGCAGAAGTTTGAAAGCACCGGTTTTGTCGCCCAGACAGCCCAGGCATTGCTCAATGTGAAAGCAATACTTAAGGAAGCAGGCGCAGGCCCAGAGCACATGGTCAGAATGACCTGGTACATAACTGACAGGTCGGCATACCTGGAAAACCAGGCCGAGATTGGTAAAGTCTATCGAGAAATCATGGGGAAGAATTACCCGGCTATGAGTGTTCTTGAAGTCGTTGCCCTGGTGGAAGAGCAAGCTAGCGTCGAGATTGAAGTTACCGCTGCTATTTAATAGGCGACAAAAATATGAGTAGCGTTTATCAGGAGTTTATCAGAACAGCACAGCGCGCAGCCGATAAGCCGTTCTTACATATTCCTTACATCGCTGCCAAAAACTACGCCGATGCCGCTATAAACCTGAGTTATGGTCAGGCACTGGAGACCATCACTGGCCTCACCGAGCAATATCAGAGCAAAGGTTACGGTGCGCCCATGCGCATCGCCCTCGTGCTTGAGAATCGTCCAGATTTTTTCTTCCACTGGCTAGCACTGAACGCCCTGGGTTGCAGTGTCCTGCCTATCAGCACAGCCTCTCAGATTGAGGAAATCGCCTATTTCCTGGAGCACGGTGAGCCCACACTCGTGGTGGCCATACCCGAGGCAGTAAAATTACTGGAAAAAGCCCGCCGACTAATGCCCCAGCCGGTGGCTATTATCAGTCTTGACCAATTTCAGAGCCTGCCTGAGGCTGGTGCAGACAAAATACAACGAGACTCGGCTGCACCAGTCGATTCACTCGAATGTGCCCTGCTATACACCTCCGGTAGCACCGGTAAGCCCAAAGGCTGTATTCTCAATAATGAGTACTTCACCCAATTTGGTCACTGGTACCATAATCTGCAAGGCCTGGCTCAAATCGGCTGGGGTGAAGAACGACTGCTCACTCCCTTGCCTCTGGAACATATGAATGCCATGGCAGTCTCTACCACAGGGATGATTATGAACGGCGGTTGTATTATCCAGCTCGACCGCTTTCACCCCCGTACCTGGTGGCAGACTGTGCGCGAATCAAAAGCGACCATGCTGCATTATCTGGGTGTGCTGCCGGCAATGCTGCTGGAACTGCCTGCTGATCGCGGTGACGACTTCAGCAAGCAAATCCGCTTTGGTTTTGGTGCGGGCGTAAACCCCGACCACCACGCCCGCTTCGAGCAACGCTTTGGTTTCCCTTTAATCGAATCCTGGGCCATGACCGAATGTGGTAGCGGCGGCTGTATTACAGCAAACCAGGAGCCCCGGAATATAGGCAGTGCCTGCTTCGGCCTGGCGCCTGCCACGGTGCAGTATCAAATCGTCGACGAATACAGATTACCGGTCAACAAAGGCAGTAATGGTGAATTACAAGTCAGGGCCCACGGCGAAAACCCCAAGAAAGGATTCTTTTCAGGCTACCTCAAGGACCCTGAAGCGACCCAGCAGGCATGGACTGGTGGCTGGCTCAATACCGGCGATATTGTTCGCCAGGGCCCAGACGACCAGCTGCACTTTGTCGATCGACTCAAAAATGTGATTCGCCGTTCGGGGGAAAATATTTCGGCTCTGGCAGTTGAAGGTCATCTGCTGGATGATCCACTGATCAGCGAGGTCATTGTCACCGCGGTACCCGATGAAATTCGCGGCGATGAAGTTGCCGCGTGCATTGTGCTGGCAGACAATATCAAAGAAGGCGAGAATGTAGCCGTCTCTATAGTCAAAAGAAGTCTCAGCAAATTAACCTATTACAAGGTGCCCGGCTATATCATATTCTGTGACAANCTACCGAAAACGGCCTCTAACAAACCCCGCCGGGCCGAAGTTAAAGCNCTGGCGNCCAGCAGCCTANANCATCAGCACTGCTGGGACACGCGTTCTCTGAAAAAACGNCAAACANCCCAATAAACTCTTATGACCAGAATTACTTCCCCNAANGCCNCGCCAACCAATAANCCAGGATCCTATCAGGGCGTCGCTTTGGTGGCAGCCTCGAGTATTAAATACAGCAGGCAAAGTCATCATGGTGCTCCCTGGTTTATCGGCAGGACGCTCCATAAAATGCTCATGGAAACCGGCATCAAAAAAGCTGAAGTCGACGGGTTAGCCGTTTCAAGCTTTTCTCTGGGCGCTGATTCCGCGGTTAACCTGACTCAGCACTTTCAACTTACGCCGCGCTGGATTGAACAACTGCCCTATGGAGGGGCCTCCGGCGTTATCGCCCTGAGACGAGCGGCCCGTGCTATTCAGTGTGGCGATGCACACATCATCGCCTGCATCGGCGGTGACGCTGCCTTCCACAGATCTTTTGAAGCAACCGCCTCCCAATTCAGTAATTTCACCATAGATTCTTCCTTCCCCTACGGCGGCGGCGGCCCCAATGCTGCCTTTGCTCTGATAACCCAGCATTACATGGATGAATACGGCGCAAAACGAGAGGACTTTGCCCATATTGCTCTGGCGCAGCGCTACAATGCCAATCATTACCCCGCTGCGCTACTCGGACATAAGACGCTGACCGAATATCAGTACCTGAATGCGCGTCGTATAGCCGGACCCTTACACCTGTTCGATTGTGTTATGCCCTGCGCCGGGGGAGAAGGATTCCTGATGATGAGCGAAGCGCGCGCCCGGCACCTCAAACTGCGTTACTGTCTGATTCTGGCTGCTGATGAGCTGCACAATGCTCATCCTCAGGACGAAGTCCAGATCCGAGCGGGCTGGTCCGAATATGTAGACTCTTTGTACAATAACGCCGGACTTGCCGCGGACGATATTGATATTCTACAAACCTACGATGATTATCCAGTGATCAGCATGATGCAATTTGAGGACCTGGGATTCTGTGATAAAGGTGATGGACCTGATTTTGTTCGGCGAACCGATCTGCGCTTTGACAGAACCGGCCCGGAAAAAAATAAGCTCCCGCACAATACTTCAGGCGGGCAGCTTTCCGTTGGCCAGGCTGGCGCCGCTGCTGGATACATGCCTCTGGTAGAAAGTATTCGGCAACTAACTGGCTACGCCGAAAACAACCAGGTCAGCAACGCAACCCATTCCATGGTCAGTGGTTTTGGCATGATTAATTACGACCGAGGACTCTGCTCGGCAGCAACCATATTAAAAACAGGCCAAGCATGAGCAATAATCACACTCGTCGTGCCCGACTCAAACTAAACCGACCTTCCCTGCGAGAACGTGCGCGACCGCCGAAACAACGAACACCCATGGGTCAGACATTCACCTCCGCCAACTACTCGGGTGTACTCGTCATGCAGCACTGCCAGCAATGTGAGGTTGTTCAATATCCACCCAGAGAAATCTGCCAGAATTGTCTGGGCGATGAGCTGATCTGGCGAGAAACCAGCACGGCAGGGTACCTTCTCAGCCGCATCGAACTACATCATAGCCTTTGGGAGTACTTCAAGCGCAGACTCATTGATACGCCCTGGCCCATCGCGACCGTAAAGCTGGAAAACAGCACGACTGTATTCTCTCATCTCTATCTAGCAAGCTTCGGCGAAATACCGTTGGAAGCTATTAGAAAGGGAACTGCCGTGCAGGTTTTCAGTCACTCCGATAGCTCACTTAATTCGGTTTTGATTGCCGTCAGTGCACAATGTGATATCAGCCAGATCAAGGATCGAGCCGCTATCGCCAAAACCATGGGCCTGACCACAGCAGCCGAAAGGCCAGGAGGCATCTAATGCAAGGATCTCACCAGCAAGGATCTCACCACACCATTGTGGTAACCGGCGGCAGTACGGGTATCGGCCGCTCCATCTGCGAGCATCTGCTAGCGGAAGGTTATGCCGTGCTTAATCTGGCACGCCGCGCCGCTACTATCGATCACGCAGACTTTACCAACATCGAGGTCGATCTAAGCGATCGAATGGCAACCGATGACACAGCCAAAAAATTGGCAGAACAATACAAGATTACAGGCCTGGTTCACAACGCCGGGCTGATTCGCGCTAATTTGCTGGAAGACGTTCAACTGGAAGACCTTGATTATCTGAACCAGGTCCATATTGGCGCCGCTATCTCTCTCAGCCAGGCATTCCTACCCACCATGAAACTCGAAGGTTTCGGTCGTATTATCCTGATTGGTTCTAGGGCCGCGCTGGGTCTAAAGACCCGGACCAGCTATTCGGCAACCAAAGCAGGCATGATCGCACTCACTCGTACCTGGGCTCTGGAATTGGGAGATGCGGGTATCACCGTCAATACTGTGGCGCCCGGACCCATTGCCGCAACAGAAATGTTTCACCAGGTAGTCCCTGAAAATAGCCCGAAAATGCAGGAAATAGCAGACAGTATTCCAGTACAGCGGCTGGGTCTTCCCGATGATGTGGCCCGCGCCGTGTGTTTTTTTAACCGGCCAGAAAACAGCTTCATCACCGGCCAGACGCTCATGGTCTGCGGCGGTGCCAGCCTTGGTTCCATTGCCTTATAACCCCTTTGAAAACGCCAGGAGTCATCGTGAATACAACCTTCGATCAAGCTGCGTTAGAACAACTGGTACAACCTACCCGAATCAATAAACAAGTTTATATCAACCCGGAAATATTCGAACTTGAAATGGACCGTATCTGGGGTCAGGCCTGGATATTTATTGGCCATGAATCCCAGGTTCCCAAGCCAGGAGACTATTTCACCACCAACATCAACCACAAGGTCCCAGTCGTCATGGTCAGGGACAAGAACGCCAAAATACAGGTTCTACACAACCGCTGCGCGCATAAAGGCGCCAAAATCGTGACTTCCCGCAGCGGTAATGCGCCAGGTGCATTTCGGTGCCCTTATCATGGCTGGACATACAGCCATGATGGCAATTTACTGAAGATTCCGAATGAATCCGGTTATGAAAATACCGGCTTCGATCTCAATGATTCCTGTAATAATCTGCAACCAGTGGCCCAGGACAATTACAAAGGCTTTGTATTTGCCACCCTCTCCAGTCAAGCGCCAGACTTGAAAACCTGGCTGGGCGGCACCACTGATTGTTTTGATAATCTATGTGATCGCGCCCCTGAAGGAGAAGTCGAAGTGGCCGGCGGCGTACTGCGCTATGAACACGACTGCAACTGGAAATTCATTCTTGAAAACCTGAACGACACCATGCACCCCATGGTCGTCCACCAGTCTGTGGTGCAATCAGCCCAAGCATACATCTCATCGCTTGATACCGATGCCATCAAGCAAAAAGCCGAAGCACAAATCATTCTTCCTTTTGGCGCATCTTTTGAGAATTTCGAAGAATCTGGCATTACCGGGTTTCGTTACGGCCACCATTACGATGGTGGTAAAACCAGCATCCACGCAGACTACAGTGTTATGCCTGAATATCACCAGGCCATGATCGATCGCTATGGTGCGCAGCGCACACAGGAAATCTATGCCTTTAATACCCACAATACACTGCTTTATCCATCGCTAACCATAAAATGTGCCGTCCAGAATATCCGCGTCATTCGACCGGTTGCTGTCGATAAATTCATTGTCGAGACCTGGTCATTTCGACTCAAGGGTGCCCCCGATGAGATGCTACAGCGCACCCTGCTCTATTCCAGACTGATTAATTCATCTGCTTCCATGGTAGGTCCGGATGATCTGGAGGTGTACCGCAGGATGCAGGAAGGCCTGGCGTCAAATGCTTCCCAGTGGGTTGAAATGCATCGACAGTATGGCCGCGATCAACAGCTTAAGGATCGCGTCCGCGGCGGTGGCACCAGCGACCTGGACGTTCGCACCCAGTACCAGGCCTGGCGATATTATATGCTGGGGGAGGATTACGCATGAACCAAGCACCGCTGGAAAGTATAGAAGCGTTCCTGTACCGGGAGGCATCCTATCTAGATCAACCTGACCTTGAAAGCTGGATTCAACTGTTCACCGACGATGGCACCTACTGGATGCCGGCGATGCAGGATCAGCCTGATCCCCTGAACCATATTTCACATTTCTACGATGATCGGGTCCTGATGGAGATTCGCAAACGCAATTTCATCCATCCCAGGGCTGCCTCACAAGAAGCTTCTGTGCGATGTTCCCACCTGATAGCCAATATTCACCAGGAGGGAACGACCAAGGATGGCGAACTGATAATCCACTCTAACTTCCACGTTGTAATGTGGTATCGAGAAGAACAAAGAGTCTATGCGGGTACTTACCAGCATCATCTGCAAACCAGTGATTCAGGGTTTTTGATCAAACACAAGAAAGTCCAACTGATCAATCCAGAAGCAGCCCAAAAATCCATCATCATTTATCTCTAAACGAGGGGTCAGCCTATTGCACCATGTTCACTCATGTTCACTCAAGCGCTTTGCAGGCACACTGTGTCTGATGCAGTCGCCTGCAATAACAATCTTTTTGAAAGCGGTGTTAACCTACCAGTGCAGCCCCCTGCGCCGCTCAGCTGATCACTACGCAGTAAAAATAATATTCGTCCCAGCGCCAGGGCCAGCCGCAAATCAGTAATCCCCTGTTACCCAAAATACATCAAAGGGCAGTCCACTAAAAGCAAGCCGGCTGCCAACCTTCTGATCCGGGCATGATCCGGGTAAAAGCCCGACAATGTTACACCCTAAAGCGTACTTTTGACGCTGTTAAGCTTGCGCCTCAGAGCCCATTTAGT
>PCCP01000034.1 GCA_002731775.1 Gammaproteobacteria bacterium | reverse complement strand
GCATGAGGATTAACGTAGTGCACCTCGACAACCTTTCCTTCTCTGGTGCCGAAGAGTTCATAGGAAAATTCTGCAGCAAAACTGTGATGGGCTGCGACACTAGCTGCAAAAGTAATGAGACCGGTCATCGTCAGGCAGTGAATAAGTACCCTCATTTTCTTTCCTCATCGACTTAAACTTATCTGGAACCATACTACAACAATTGGATCTGTGACCACTAAAATTGCAACAATCCAGAGTCTTCCGTCCGGGGGTATACCCAAAGCTCACCGTCTGTGGGTCCAGTGACTGACACGCGCACTGGATCTGTGATCAGATGAGTTCGTTGTTTTTACTTTGACATAGAATTTTGAACAGCCTCTTTAAACGTGAAATCTAACTTTATAATGAACCTGTTTCCGTTCTACAAGCCGTTCTGTACATGGAAGCTTCATTATAAATACCGCTATCCGATTTATAGTCTTCCCAGTCACTGATTAGAGTGGCTAAGGTATTTGTCATTGCTGCGGCCAGGCTCGAATCAAAGAAATCAACCGGGCAATACGCAGTATTATTGCGCACGAGAGACACATCAGCTTCAAACTTGGTATCAGAACTCTGGCCTAATATTTGCCCCGCCGCAACGCTATCACCCACGCTGACCGTGACCCCGCTAACATGGTCGTATGTCAAGCGGTAGGAAGGAGCGTTGCTGGGGCTGATTCTAATTTCACTATCAGGGTGATTGCTATTTAACTCGACAACACTGACAGTGCCATCGGTCATCGACAACAGATCCGTCCCCCGGGGAAGGTTGAAGGTGAAGTGGGCCAGGTAAACGCCTTCCGGACCTGTACCAAAATCGATCAGGAGGCCGTTGAATTCCAGGAAAATTTTGGAAGTAGAGCCTAATTCAGGGTAGGAAAAATCAATACTACCCGCCTTATTGGTAGCGGGATCAAATGGAGCAATGCCGACGGGCAGAGATTTCAAGATTGCTGTGGCATCTCCATATGTCAGTTCAAAAATCAACAAATTTGCATCAACCAGGACCATCTTAACCCGGTAGACAACATCGCCAACTGCGATGGCTGGTATCAGCAAGTTACCGTTATCATAGTAGGTCGAATGGCTGACCTCATTAGCGGCAGTTGTTGTAACTACCGAATCAGACTCAACTATAAATCTGTATGGATTGCTTAATGGCACAATGGCGAGATCTACTGCATAGCTCAAACCGTCAACATCAACAACCGGAATATGCAGGACTCCGGTAGAGTCAGAGTAGGTTGCTAGCTCAACGGCCTGTGCCACTGTCACCGGCAGCACTGCAAGCATCAATAAAAGTTGTAATAGCAATTTCTGCATACACTTGTCCCCACAGTCCTCACCATTCTACCTCACAGCATCGTAAAAAGATTTCGATTCCTGGGCGTCGCTTGCGCCCACCATAATATAAATGAATACTCCAGCTTCCTCATTCGTTAAAAAAAGAGAGCCAAGAGTAACAACTAATGGCAAAATAAGGAGGATTGAATCTGCACCAAACTAAACTAAGGACACCCTTTTGCCCACAAGAGCTTCTAGCCTGTTCGTTCTGTTACTTGCTCTCTTTGGATCTGTCCCAAGCAATGCCCAGTCCATCAATCTGGGCCGTGGTGAGTTGCCGCTCACGGTGCCGGATAATTATGATGCCAACATAGCTACACCATTGATTGTGCTCTTACATGGTTTTGGTAGTAATGGTCCGGTGCAGGATGCGTATCTCGGGTTTAGTGTGGTCGCCAACGCCAATGGCTTCCTGCTGATCTCGCCGACAGGCAAGCACAACCCCATGGGCACCAGCTTTTGGAATGCAACACCGGCTTGTTGCGATTACTATGCCAGTGGTGTCGATGATATCGGCTACATCATAGGGCTTATCGATGCCATCAAGGCGAACTACAATGTAGACGAGCGCCGTGTCTATCTGGTTGGCCACTCCAATGGCGGCTTCATGTCCTATCAAGTGGCCTATAATCATTCATCCACTATAGCCGCCATCGTAAGTCTTGCCGGCGCCAGTCACAACGAAGCACGGACTGCACCTGTGAGCCCTGTTCATGTCCTGCAAATTCATGGTGACAACGATGGAACGATCCTATACGGCGGCGGCTACTTGTTGGGAAGTCCATATCCCGGAGGGCTAACGAGCGTAGTTACCTGGGCTGGCTATAACGGTTGCAGTACTGGAAGCAGGCAGGGTCCAAGCCGGGACCTGGTTGCCAATCTCGGCGGTAATGAGACTTCCAGCCGGATATTCGACAGCGACTGCAAGACCGGGGGCTCGGCCGAGTTGTGGACCATGGTCGATGGCGTTCATGTGCCGGATGTCTCCGCCACTTTCGCCCAGCAGGTGGTAGACTGGCTCTATGCCCACACCAAGTCGGAATGGCCCGCGCCCTATAACGGGGTGACTCCAGATCCATCATTTGCATTGGAATATAACAACATCGCCAGTTTTCATATTGCCGATGAGACTATCTATGCCTGCCTTCGAATTTATTCAGGCGGAGTGCCCGGCTCTATCGGTGGTATCAGTGAGTATGATATCGGTTTCGGCATTGTCTCTGTAGAACAGGGCATACTCCGGGTTAGCAATTCACGCCCATTTAATACCGGTAAAGCGCGGAATGAGAATAACGAGCTGCCTACCTGCAGCGGGATCTTCGAAACCACCACCAATACCTATACGGATATTATTCAAGCAGGCGCCCAGATATTGCGTGTGAGCTTCGGGCTTACTGACGCTGCTAATTTGGAATTTACGCTGCTGAGCGTTACTGAATTATTCAAGCAGTAACTGGACTGATCTCATTTCTTTAAGCCTGCACAACTGGATTTTTCACGCAACCATTGAACTGACACTGTTTACAAGCGCAAGTCCTTTCTCCACAGGAGGTAGCTAATCAAGGAACCCAAATTGTGTCTTTGATATTCATCATCGTCGAAACCCTCATACTGCCCCTGCAGATCATTGGACTGATTGTCTGTACTTGCCGAATTCGCCGAATATCGATTCCACAGAAAATAACCGGTGCGGTGAACGAACCCTACGGAGACACCTGGTACTGCCTAGCGGATCTTTCGATTCAGCCAGTTGATGATCACCCGGTTAACTTCTTCAGGTTTTTCCTGCTGGGTCCAGTGACCGCTGTCCATCACCGTGTACTTTTCCAGATCGCTGATAAAGTCTTCCATGCCGTCGGCGGAAGAAGGTGGCAGGATGACGTCATTCTCGGCGCCAATGTAAAGGCTCGGCACCTCGATACGAGTGGAGGCATTGGCCATGATCGGGCCTATTTTTGAAATAGCCCGGTACCAGTTGAGTCCCTTGGCGAAACCCGTGGTTTCATAGGTCGCGGTGAAATAATTCATCACCTCATCAGACATAAATGGCTCACCAGGTGGATCATCCCGTTGAATCATTGCCAGCAGATTCATCTGCCGCTCATCTGAATCTTCCGGCATCTGGGAAAATGCATCTTTATCCCAAATACCGCCACGACTGAGGATAAAATCGAAGGTCTTGCGTACATCGACTTCCAGTATCGCTTCCGCCTGACCGGGGGGCAGAAAGGTCAGGACATAATAGTTTGGGGTCTGAATAATGAGTGAAGGCTCGGAGTTCTCCACCGGCGGCAAGTCGCCGGGCCGGCCCGCCGCCGTATTTAATCCGATAATTCCGGAACAGCGATCGGGATGCAGCCTCGCCATCGCCCACACCACCGCACCACCCCAGTCATGACCACAAAACACCGCCTTGTCGATGCCCTTCGCATCCAGCAAGCCGGCCAGGTCATCACAGAAGATTTGCATGTCATATTGCGACAGGTCTACCGGCCCGCCAGTCATACCAAAACCGCGCTGATCCGGCGCGATAGCATGATAACCAGCCGCACTTACCGCCTCGATCTGGCTGCGCCAACTGAAGGCCAGTTCTGGCCAGCCATGACAAAACACGATAGCCGGACCATCCCCCTTCTCGTAGACGGCCATATCAATACCATTGGTCTCTACAAATGTCGGCGCAGGCATCATCGGCGCAGGCATGACACCATTGCCTTGCGCGGCGAATGAGGATGTAGGCAGGGTTACGATTCCTATCCCAGTGGCGGCGGTTGTCTTCAGGAAGGTTCTGCGACCAACAGGCATATTGAGATTCCTATAGTTATCGATAATGGATGCTGGAGTGTACCCTACCGCAAATGGAAAAACCCAGACAAAGCGGACCACCAAAACCAGTTTTAATCGAGAATACAAGCGATTACGAAACTCGCGTTGCCAGATTAGGCCAACAACCCAGCGATGGCACCGGTCATGCATGTAGCGAGAGTACCCGAGATCAGGGATTTCGGTGCCAGCAAGACGATCTCCTGGGCTCGCTGCGGACACATGCCACTTATGCCGGCGATCATGATGCCGAGACTGGCGAAGTTGGCAAAGCCGCACAGCGCATAGGTCATGATGATGAAAGACCTGGGAGATAAGCTTCCCGCCGGCACATCGGCCAGAGCGAGAAAGGCGACCAGTTCATTCAAGACGGTTTTGATTCCCATGAGACTGCCGGCAAATTGGGCTTCCTCCCAGGGGATTCCCATGAGCCAGACCAGGGGTGAAAACAGGAAGCCTAATATTCCTTGCAGAGTCAGTGAATCTTCGCCGGGAAAAGGAAGCAGGGAAAGCATGCTGTTGAACAATGCAACCAGGGCAACCAATATGAGCAACATGGCACCTACATTCACCATCAGTTTGAGCCCATCGCTGGTGCCTTTGGTGATAGCGTCCATCAGAGAATGATAATGTGTGCTCAATTCGATTTTTTGATCAGTCGCTTCTTCATTCGCCGGTACCATTATTAAGGCCAGCATGATGGCAGCCGGCGCGCTAATCACCGAAGCAGTGAGTATGTGCCCCAAGGCATTGTCGATGACGTCCGCCAATATCACCGAATAAAATACCATTACCGAGCCGGCAATAGTTGCCATACCGCAGGACATGACAATAAACAATTCACTGCGATTCAGTTGTTTTATGTAGGGTCGAATCAAGGCTGGTGATTCGACCATGCCAATAAAAATATTCGCTGCGGCCCCCAAACCCACGGCACCGCTGACACCCATGCTGCGCTGCAATACAAAGGAAAAACCCCTGACGATGAGAGGAAGTATTCGGTAGTGCCATAAAATGGCGGACAGCACGGTGAAAAACAGAATCAGCGGCAGCACACGAAAGGCCAGGATGAGCGTGGCGCCAGGTTCGTCAATGGAATAGGGGTAGGCGACATTGGCTGGGCCACCGCCGAGATAGCCAAATACAAACAGGGTGCCGGCTTCGGTGGCCACAGCAATAGCAGAGACACCCTGATTGATAGCGGTCAGAACTCGCTGCACCATTTCCACCCGAAAAACGATAAAGGCGATGAGGAACTGAAGTCCGAGGCCCACCGCCAACAATTTCCAGTGCGGCAGCCGCCGGTCTTCGCTACAGCCAACGGCGATTGCAATGAAGACAGATAGTCCCAGTAAGGCTTGCAGGTAGGTCAATTGTTTTTATTCCGCTAGCTTGTTGTTAGCGCAGCAGATCAAATAGTTTCACGTTCCTCTATGCTAGCGCAAGCCGGGCCTAGCGAAATAAAAAGGTCCATGGAAGATGTCACGCCGTTAGCCGCACGAGAAAATGCAGGTGAATGGGGCAGATTTTGATCCCTTCTTACTCCGCCGGAATACCTGCCAGACTCACGAATACACCACAAAACGCTTCTCATACCGGACCTTTAAGGTAATAATGCGCACCGCTGGCATTAGCCAATTCATGAACAAAAACACCCTGGTGCCGGTTCTATTACCTTCTACTCCGAGTCGACTGATGTAATTGTCAGAGTGTAACTTCGAATTCAGTCCAGACTCAGTAATAACAGATTCCGAGGTGAATTAGTGAATCACTGCAAGACGCTGCACAAACTCAAGTTGTACCTTAATTGCTTCGTGCTCTGCCTTATTGTCCCCCTGGCGATGGCTACGGCTCGCCCCGCCGAAGCGACGACAATTGTCAATTTCAGCACAGCGATGGGCAATTTTTCCCTGGAGTTGTTTGATGATGTCGCCCCAGGAACCGTAGCCAACTTCCTTAATTACGTGGACTCTGGCCGCTATGACAACGTTGTAATACACCGATCTATACTGGGCTTTGTAATTCAGGGCGGCTTGCTAAGCATCGATGACCAACAAAATACAGTCTCCCGAATTATTACCGACCCCAACATCGTGAATGAATTCAGCATCTCCAACACTCGCGGCACCATCGCCATGGCCAGGGTCGGCGGACAAGTCAACAGTGCTAGCAGTCAGTGGTTTATCAATGCGGGCAACAACAGTTCGCTCGATAGCGTCGATGGTGGTTTTACCGTATTTGGTCGGGTGCTGGACGATGGCATGGACGTGGTAGATGCTATCAATGCCCTGTTTACAACTACCGTTTTTTTTACCGTCGCTGGCAATTTGGCAGATTTTCCCCTGCTCAACTTCTCCGGTGGCAATCTGACCCTCGCCAACCTGATCGATGCCAGCATCTCGCGGGCGGAAGATCTCAACAGTGCGCCCAATGTCTTCGACGAGTCGACAAGCCTGCTGAATATACAGGTAGATGCCGGTGCTGCTGGCCTGGCGGCGGTATCCCTCTTCATAGTTTCCTCTGCGCCAGATACCGTTATCCAGGTCATTCCAGAGAGCGTGGAATCACTGTCGGCCAGCGTGGAGAAGATGGCCACCTTCGATGACAGCAGCGGTCGCCTGTTGATTCCGGAGTTGGTCATCGCCGGTGCGGTGGCGTTTCGAGACGTGGTTTTTATATTAAGCGATGTCGAGCAGCTGCAATTTACCCTGGAATCTTTCCAGCAATAGCGACCCGGTACGACCCACGTCTTATTGACAAGGTTGGCAATAAGGCGTATCAATTCACTGCTGCCTGATGCACCCAATCAGGAGTAAATCCTGGCAACGATTTTATAAAAAAACATAGTCTATCGGCAACAAATTAAAATGGGGTTCAAGAGTCATGGTTAAATTATCAAGAATTGTTTTCATCGCACTGTTGTCACTGAGCTTTTCTACCTGCAGCCTGTTTGCACCCCAAACCGTGTGGATTGATGTGAGAACTCCGGAGGAATATCAACAAGACCACATTGCCGACACACCGAATTTGCCTCACACCGAGATCGCCACCCAGATCGCCGATCTAAGCCTGAGAAAATCCACCCCGATAAAATTGTATTGCCGTAGTGGCGTACGCGCGGGCCTTGCCCTGATCGAGCTGGAGGCTCTGGGTTATACCAATGTGGAAAATGTCGGCGGTATCGCCGATGCCAGGGAAAGGCTGGCGGAGTAAGCTCAAGCGTCCGATCTAAAATCTAGCACCCGAGTCACTACTTCTTCGGTGTCTATTAGCCTTTCCTTGCTGAGCGTGTCGACTAATCCAATTTCGCTCACATTAGGACCGCAGGCGCGCCAACGCCTGATGAATCTGACATTATTGCTGCCTGCAAACACCGTGCAGGTACGCACTTCCAGTACCGCCGAGGATGAACTTTGAGGTCGATAATGAAAGCCTTCATTTGTGTAATCGGTTTGATGCTGCAGGTCGAAATAGCGTTAGCGGCTACGGCCGATGCAACTGTCAGCAACATCTTCCTGGTGACGCTGGATGGACTGCGCTGGCAGGAAGTATTCCGAGGCCTGGATCAATCCCTGGCCACCAACGGCGACTACGCCGAACGCTCGGAGACTATCATAGCCCTTTACGGCGGCCCCAACGCGGAGGATAGTGCAGAAGCGTTAATGCCTTTCCTCCACAACACGGTATTTCGCGAGGGCACGATGGTTGGAAATCGGGACAGGAACTCCTGCGCTCGAGTCAGTAATTCCTGGTACTTTTCCTACCCCGGTTACAATGAAATTCTGACCGGTGTGGTGGATGAATCCATCGACTCAAATGCGAAGATACCGAATGCTAATAAAACATTTCTGGAGCTGTTGAATGACACCGAGGACTATCGCGACAGGGTGGCTGCCTTCGGCTCCTGGGATGTATTTCCATATATATTCAATGTTCAGCGCAGCGGCCTGCATTTGAATGCAGCCCAGAACGCCGATCCGGCTGAGAATGCGTTCGAAGTTTTTCTCAATCGCTTGCAGGACGATATACCGAGCCCCTGGGGCAACGTCAGGCTGGACGCATTTACTCATCACTACGCCCTGTCTCATATCAGGAATCACCATCCTCGTATTGTCTACATCGGCTACGGCGAGACCGACGATTTTGCCCACGATGGACAGTACGACCAATACGTGATGGCGGCGAATCGCAACGACCGATTTATCGAGGAACTATGGGAGTTAATCGAGGGTGATGACTTTTACAAGGGCAACACCGTCCTCTTCGTCACCGTCGATCATGGCCGCGGCGAAGAGCCGGAAGAAACCTGGAGGCACCATGCCAGCAAGCAATCTGTAAGCCGGAGTATGCAGTCTCTGGCGCGCTACGAAGAAGGCATCGTCGGCTCGGACGCGGTGTGGATGGCGGCTATCGGCCCCGGGGTCCCAGTCAGCGGTCTTGTCGGCACCGGCGACGGATGTCTTACCTCCAATAGAATTGCCGCGACCTTGTTGAAGCTACTGGGTGAGGACTACAGGGTTTTCGATCCCGGCATGGGCGCGCCGATGCCGGAATTTTTGCAGTAAACCCGAGCTAGGGCAGCTCTGAATCTGTGAAACGGCCTAACGCGCAGACTCCTAGTCCAACCCCAGCAGCATCGCGGGATTTCGTCGAGCCATTACGTTGATCTGGGACTGGTTTATGCCAGCGTCCTGCAGAGCCAGGATGAAAGCGGCCATGCCGGTGCCATGGTCCGGGTTGCCAGCCTGGCCAAAATCCGATGAGATCAGGAAATGCTCGGCGCCTAGATTGGTAATTGCAGCGACGTATGCATCGATGGTAACCGCACCGGTATAGGCGGCTAGCCAATCGAGTTCCATGATGACGCCTGCCGCCGCCATCCGCTGCATCTGCTGCGGCGTCGCATCCTGACCGAAGACATGGGTTACCAGGATTCGGCTTACGCCCAAATTTTGCGCGATCGGTATTAGCAATAACACTTCTTGTGGTGACGAATGCCCCATCGCCAGCACCAGTTCGTGCTCGGCAATCAGGGAAAATACTTCGAGCAGTGCCGGCACCGGCGTGCCATTTTCCATGATTCTGACGAATGGGTCACCCTGCCCTGCCCTGGTGACATAAAATTCCGCATCGAAGGTGGGTAACCAGACGACTCTGCCGCGACCGCCGTCGAAGGCCACCATCTGCCGAACTGCCTCCGGATTAATACCGCCCACGGCACGGTTCAATGCCACCGCACCGAAGATTTCCAGCCCGTCAACCAGGGTCATCGCCAGCGCCGCTCGATCTGCGGTCATGGTGAAGTGGTTCTTCAAGACGATGCCGCGCAGGCCGGCTTGTTCGGCCAATCGAGCTGCTTCGAAATCGTTAAAGGCGCGGGGCCGGGAATCCGGGCCAGCATGGGCATGAAAGTCGATGACACCGGTGAGATCGACGGATGACTGTTGCGCCGTGGCGACGGAGCCGGACAAGACCAGCATCAACGTGTAGCTGAGTGGCACCGCTACAAATAGATTTCGGATAAATATCAGACGCACTTATGCACCCTCCTAAAATTGATTTCACAAACCCTGCTAGCGGCCGACATATGGATATTCAGGTCCTTGCGAGGTGAGGATTCTAGTGGATTAATCGCGTCTTGCTATAAGCAGAATACCAGCCAAACCAGAACGCCCGATGGGCGGGCAAGCGTAGCAATTCTTGCCCGTGCTCGCCGACTAATCGAGATTCACTGAGCTGCCATAGCTGCCCCTGCTCATCGGCGAGGGTGTCATCGCCATCGAAATCTACGAACTGGGTAGAATCTGCTGCGAAGACTCGACTCGCGCCGCTGTTGTCGGTGACAACGACAAATCTCACCGCAGCGATTTCTGCTTGCAATAACTGATGGTCCGATAAGTACGCGGTTGCGATTGCCAGGGGCTGATCCGGGTACTCAGGCAGGATGATCGCCAGCACTTCATCCTTGTTTTTCAGGCGCGTATCGAGATCCGGGACATTGAACATCAGTTCGTCCGTGGCAAAATAATCTCTATAGGCAACCCCTTCACCGTAGTCTCTCTGGTAACCGGTATCGAGCGAGAGCACGGTCGTGTCAGGGTGGCGTCGGCGCCACTCCCCCCAGCTTGTGGTGACGACGCTGCGGCGTTTTAGCTGGATGTTTTTTCCTACTAGAGGCCCGATAACCGGTTTGCCCCAAAGGGTATTCCAGAGCGATTGGGTGGTCCGGTCATACATCAGCTTGTTGGACCGATAGAGAAAGCCGCTGGTACCCATTTGATAGTTAACACTGCCGACCTGGGTTTCATAAATTATCATCGAGCCGCATAGTGTGCAGTACACACCGATGACCGGAATCTGCGCAATGTTATCGACGAACATCTCGTGCCAGGCCAGTATGCGTTTCGGATAAGCGCGGGCGTCGCCATCGATCTCGATACCAAAAACAATATTTCCGTCGTCAAGGTAGTCGGCTTCCGTAGCGGCTACCATCGCGGGGGAGCGCAGAGGCGGAATGCCATCTTGAAGTACACCACCCCAGCGGACTTCGTCCAGTCTTATGCTGGTGTTTCGATCGGCGCTAAAATAGGCCCGAAACCTGGGATCTATGGTGGCGAATAATCTGGCTTTGAAGGCGGCATATTCCGGTGCCATTTCATATTGTTGATGCCACAACCAGCCATACCAGAGTTGTATATCGAAATGGAATGACTGGCCGGTGTTGGCTCGCAACAGCTCAAATATCTGGATTACCCTGCGTCGATTCCGAGTCAGGGAAATAGTCTCCAATAGCGGCGCAACATAACTCATCTGCCAGAAGGCTGACAGTTCATCCAGCGCCGCTGCATTGGTGCTCTCGTCAGCGGAGATCACCTCCACGAGTCGGGGTACAAATCTCTCGTCGAGCGGTCCAACTGTCTGAGCGCAACTGTCTGTGACCGCAAACAGTGACAACAACAGAAATCCTGCCAGGTATTTTCGCAAGCGAAAGCCGACACGGCAAAGCTGCGTTTCTAATGGGGACTTTGCACTTGAGTTGACGCAGAGAAAGGATGACAACTGTGACTCCCGATAGAGAAAATTAAATCTGATTGCAGGCGCAAACATGGACGGCCTGCCCCTCTCTATTACAGCGTATGCCCCTGCCACTAGCCGATGGAGTCACCCATTCAGCACGGCATACTCGAATCGGAGGATTAACCGCCACTATCGTTGAGCCATAACATAGCACCATAATAGTGTCATGATATCCCCATCACAGCCACCCGTTAAGTCCGCGTGCGAATTTCCAATCAAACCCGGATTCCGCTGTCGAAATACGCTGCTTTTGCGGGTAATCTTCAGTATCTGCCAGCAGCGCAGTATCCCCGGCCCGGATGAAGACCGAAAAATGCGTGTTTCCCTTCCCGGCACTAATTGAGGAGGTATTTAATGAAAGCTCTACATACCGCAGTGTTTATACTCTCGGCGATCAACCTCGGTTCAGCGGCGCAGGAACCGGGCGCTCCCCCGGCTATTTACAAGCCCGCTGCCGACATCATATCTGGGCTGGAAAATGCTGCGGCTTCATCGGCTTCTGCCGGCGGCTGGTCGGTCAGTATCTCCCCGGGGGTAACAGTGCGACGGCGCAGCAGCGCAGTCGGGCAATATGTAGTCATGCATCCCTGGAGCATCGAGGTCTATCGAATCCTCGAGGGCAGCGGTACCCTGGTGACAGGTGGACTGCTGGTGTTGCCCCTGGCCGAGTCGAACAATCCAAACATCATCAGGAGCCAGAACGGAATCGATGGTGGCCTGGCCAGGCAGGTGAGCGCGGGCGACATCCTGGTGCTACAACCCGGCACCCCCCACTGGTTTAGTTCAATCGACGGAGAATCCATCACCTACATGGAGACCCGGATTCGGATAACCACGCATCCGGTTCAATATCAGTAGCGTGACCGGCAGTTGCAATGAGTTTGGATTTTAGTTGAGCCCAGCCAATAGCTGCAAGCAAGACTGACTCTGAGCCCAATCAGTCCTTGATGCAGCCCGTGGCAATGGCACTGCGGCGGCTGTCGCAGATCATGGCCACTACCTCTGCCCTTCTTTTCCTGGTTGCACTACTGCATAGTGTGAGTCTATCCTAGACCCGTACTCATCCCTACCAGGCGAGATATCAGCATGCGTTTTCCAGCCATAGTTTCTCTGTTCCCAATTATTCTTCTGCTCTCAGCCTGTGGCGCTGAGACCGAGAACTCCACAGCACCGCAGCAAGTAGTCTCAAGGGAGAATGCAGAGCCCCTGTCGATTCCTGAATACGCCATAGAAGAGTTTATGGGAAGTACGGCTTATAGTGGCGCCAGTTTTTCCAGCGACTCCTCGAGAATACTGGTTAGTAACAACAGCACCGGCATATACAATGTCTATGCCCTGGCAGTCGATGGCAGCGGCGAAACACAGCTAACCCATTCCACCGGCAATGCCACCCTGGCGATATCCTATTTTGCCGATGACGACCGGTTTCTGTTTACGGCGGATCAAGGTGGCAACGAACTCAACCACCTGTATGTGCAAGAGCGCGACGGAACCATAGTCGATCTCACTCCTGGTGAAAACCTCAAGGCCAGTTTTGGCGGTTGGGCCGGTGATTATGAATCATTCTATGTGCAGTCCAATCAACGTGACCCGCGCTACTTCGATGTTTATGAATATGACTTATCGTCGGGCTATCCCCGGCGCATGGTGTTTCAGAATGACGACGGCATGTTCCCGGCGAATATTTCTGCCGATGGTCGCTACATCGCCTTAATGGCGTTAAGCACGGCCAATGACAATGATATTTTTGTGGAAGAGATAAGCAGCGGAGAGAGAATCCATATCACGCCACACAGCGGCGATGTCAGTTCTTCACCCAGTGATTTCTCACCCGATAGTCGTTACCTGTACTACACATCCGATGCCGGCGGAGAATTTCGGCGCCTGTTACGTCATGATCTTCTGAGCGGAGAACAGGAAGAAGTCCTTAGCTTCGACTGGGACATCATGTATGGCAGTTTCTCACGGGAAGGTATGTATTTTGTCGTCGGCGTCAATGTCGATGCACGCACAGAATTGCGGCTCTACGATGCCACCACAATGGAGCGCGTGGAAGCGCCGGAAGTAGCGGGCGCAAACGTTTCTTCTGTAAGGTTTTCCGAGGGCGATTCCCAGATAGCCATGTACGCCAGTGGCAGCCGATTCCCCAGGGATCTCTTCGTGCACACCATGGGTAGCACCGATGAACCGAGACGCCTGACCCGAAGTCTCAACGCCAACATCGATGCAGAGCATCTGGCGGAGGCCCAGGTGGTTCGCTTCGAATCCTACGACGGCCTCGAAATACCGGGCATTCTCTACGCCCCGCTGCAGGCATCTGCAGATAATCTGGCACCGGCATTGGTATGGGTTCACGGTGGACCCGGTGGACAGTCGCGGGCGGGTTATAATGATCTCATACAATACCTGGTCAACCACGGCCACGTGGTGTATGCGATTAACAATCGCGGCAGCTCCGGTTATGGAAAGAGTTTTTACGCCATGGACGACCGTCGCCACGGCGAGGCCGATCTTGGAGACGTGGTGGCAAGCAAACAGATGCTGATCGATACCGGTATTGTCGATCCGGATCGAATCGGCATAATCGGTGGTAGCTATGGCGGTTACATGGTGGTGGCCGCATTGGCATTCGCGCCGGAGGTATTCGAGGTCGGTGTAGATATCTTCGGGGTCACGAACTGGGTACGCACACTCGAAAGCATCCCGCCCTGGTGGGAAGCCCAGAAGGAAGCCTTGTACTCGGAGATGGGTGATCCAGCCACGGACCGGGAACGATTGCAGCGAATTTCGCCGTTGTTTCACGCGGAAAATATCGTCAAGCCAATGATCGTGCTGCAGGGGGCGAATGATCCGCGGGTGCTACAGATCGAATCTGACGAGATGGTGGCAGCAGTTCGACGCAACGATGTGCACGTCGATTATCATGTCTATCCTGATGAAGGCCACGGCTTTCGCAACAAGCAAAATCAGATTCACGGCTACAAGGCAATATTGGAGTTCGTGAACCGCTATTTGTAAACGAAATTAAAATAATTGGCAGTCAACACCGGCGCCACAGCTAAGTCGGCGAAACTTTTAGTGCTCCGTGCAGTGGCTGCCATGTCACCGGCTGTGCCCTGCTAATTCTCCGTGGGCAGGAATGAATAGCGTTCTGAATACTCCAGCATCTGCGCCATAAAATCCTGGGGATATTGCACCGAGACATCGACGATGGCGCCATCTTCCTCGGTGGCGACGATGCGAGGATTAACAAAGCCGGAGTATGGCGCCACATTTAGCTCTGCGTAACGCTGCAAGACTTCTGCATGTAATTCGCTATCCACCTGGGTGCCATAGTTTTCCACCAGATCCCTGGCCGCTTCAAAATCTCCTTCCGATTTGATGCGCTGAATTTCCCGTAATAGTTGGCCGAAAATAACCCGTAACTTCTCGTAATCATTGACAACGAAATAGGTCTTGCCGTCACGCACGACACGTTCGATGATGTTTTCCTCGAGACCCTGTTCGTAGGACCACATCGCTACCAACTGCCGGTTGCGCATGTGTGCTTCCTCTATTAGCTCGCCCGGCTGTATTCGGTACAACTGGGTCATGGCGCCACCGCGGATATAGGAGTCGTATCCGGATCGCCCTACGTCCAGGCTGTCCATGACGCCGATCTCGATCAGCATGGGATCCAGAATATAGTATAGCGCCACCAGATCGGCCCGGCCTTCTTCCAGGGTACTGGCATATTGACGCAAGGTTTCCCTGGTTGTGCCTACCCCTGCGTTTATCTGACCCGAGGCGTGACCGATGACTTCATGCATATCCGTATGCAGATCGCCCGCCTGCTCGCCATGGGTGCGGGTGCGAGTGACTTCTTCTGGGGTGTAGGCAAATTCCTCGAGAGCTCTACTGGGAGAGGCATTGTAGGCGCCTACAATATTGGAAAGACTGACTGACTTCGATCCATGTTGGGCGCGAATCCAGCTGGAATTGGGCAGGTTGATGCCAATAGGAGTAGAGGGCGATGAATCGCCAGACTCCATAACAACTGTTATGGCCTTGCCGTCGATTCCAGCCACGTCTGCTTTTTTGTGCTGCCCCATAATTGGAGAATTATCTTCAAACCACTGCGCCCTTGCACCAATAGCGTCAATTCGCAGGGTGGTGGCTTCATCGCGAAATGACACCACGGATTCGAAGGACCCATGGTAACCCAGCGGGTCGCTATACACTTCGATAAAGCCATTGATGACATCAATCACAGAATCAGTGTCTTCAACCCAGGCGATACTATAGGCGTCAAAGTCCTCAAGATCACCGCTGTGATAATACGCAACCAATAATTCCAGTGCCCTTCTTTGTTTATCGTTCTCGGCGACAGTGATGGCTTTTTCTAGCCAATAGGCAATTTGCTCCAGCGCCTGGGAATACATGCCGCCGATTTTCCATACCAGTTCCGTGACTTCGCCATCGACCTTAACCAGCTTCGAGTTGAGCCCGTAAGATACAGGCGTCGCACCAGCCCCGGCCGACTTGCTGGCGTAATAATCAACGACTTCCTGCTCGGTTACTCCCTCGTAAAAATTAACCGCCGAAGTCAGTATCTTGTCGACACCGTCAGCCGTGTTGACTTTCTTCGCGTCCAACGTCGGGTCGAACAGAATAGGTGTTAACTGCGCGATGAGTTGTTCAACGCTCTGACCATCGCGCAGAGGATAATTGGCCAGGCCTGCGGTATCGTTTATCAACTCTGCAAAATAGTCTTCTGTAAACAGTGGCGTGAACTTTGCGCCGGAATAGTGATGGTGGATGCCATTGGCGAACCACATTTGCTTGGCATAGCTTACAAAATGATCGAAAGCTTGGGTGCTCCTGTCGCCAGTATAATGCTTGGTGACTTCTTCGATGGTGCGGCGGACACGCAAATTGTGTTTGTAGTTTTGATCGTAAAAAATATCGCGCCCGGCTAGAGCCGCCTCGGACAGGTAGTACAGCAGCTCTTTCTGCTGCGCGCTGAGGTCTTCGAAGCCAGGTACGCGATAGCGAAGAATGCGGATATCGGCGAAACGATCGACCTCGTAGACGAAGGATTCGTCGGTGGCTGAATCAATTGCTGCGACAGGTTCTGCTGTCGCCTCCGCGGCTTGTTCGCCCGGGGAAATATCGGCGTCTAATTGATTGCCACCGCCTGCAGTACTCTCATTCTGCTCGCCGCAGGTGGTCAATAGCCCGAGTAGGAAAAGGCAGGCGGTCAAATATTTAAGCCTGGCTAGGAATTTTGTGTTCATCGTGTTTTGGCCTTCTGTTTGCGTGTCTTTCACTGGGTTTGAAATATACGACGACAATAAGAGCTGCCGCCCTTGAAGTCCAGTCCTGCTCTGGCCAGCCCCACTGTTGCTTTTTCCCGGGGAATCCTCTCCAATGTAAACTAGGAGGAGATAATCATGAGAACAACAATAACAAGCTTCGTCACACTATCAGGCTTGCTGCTGATTTTATGCGCCCCGTTGAGCGCCAACGAAGGCAGTCTGGCATTTGTGGGAGCGCGTATCATCGATGGCACCGCCAACCCCCCTATCGAAGATGGTGTGCTGGTCATCACCGACGGCCGCATTAGATCCGTAGGCCCGAGCAGCGCCGTGACTATTCCCCAGGATGCGCAAGAAATCGACGTCAGTGGCAAGACCATCATGCCTGGGCTGATCAATGCCCATGGCCACGTCGGCGGAACGTTGGGTCTGGGGGGCGGGCAATACAACACCGGCAATCTGCTACGCCAGCTTGGACTCTATGCCCGTTATGGCATTACCACGGTCAATAGCTTNGGCGGTGATGAGGAACAGGGATTCGCGCTACGAAACAGCCAGTTTGACAGCGACCTCAACCGCGCACGCATCTTCGTCGCCGGCAGTGTNGTGGTGGGCGACAGCGAGCAGGCTATCCGGGACGAGGTGAACCGTAATGCGGACATGGGCGCCAACTTCATCAAGGTGAGGGTAGATGACAACCTTGGAGCCACTCAGAAAATGCCGCAGAATCTGTTCGATGCCCTGGTAGATCAGGCCCACATTCGGCGACTGCCGGTAGCGGTGCATCTTTTTTACCTCGAAGATGCCAAGTACATTCTAAATGCCGGTGCCGACCTGATTGCACACAGTATTCGGGACCTGCCTGTCGATAGCGAGTTTATCAGCCTGATAAAGGACCAGGATGTCTGCTACATCCCGACCTTGACCCGAGAAGTTTCAACCTTCGTATATGAGAGTGAACCGGAATTCTTTTCCGATCCTTATTTTCTCAAGGAAGCCGATGCGGCAGTGCTCGAAGAACTGAAGACGCCAGAGCGACAGTCCCGCATGCGTAGCAGCAGGTCAGCACAGGGGTACAAACTCGCGCTGGAAGTTGCCATGGCCAATATCGGCGCGCTCAACGCCGCCGGGGTTAAAATTGCCATGGGCACGGACACCGGACCGCCGGCGAGATTTCAGGGTTACTTCGAACACATGGAAATGCACATGATGGTAGAGGCTGGCATGAGCCCCCTGGATGCCATTCGCGCATCCACCGGCATCGCCGCGGATTGCATTAATGTGGGAGACGTGGGCACTTTGGAACCGGGCAAATGGGGTGATCTCATCGTATTGGCTGCCAATCCGGCTGAAGATATCGAAAATACCAAGTCAATCGAAAGTGTCTGGATAGCCGGGAATCGCGTTCCGGAATAGAGACCTGCTGGATTGAAAAGAGCGTCGAGTCAAGACAGGCTGTAAACAATTTTGCTAATGGCTAAGTATGCAACTGATCAGAACCACTACCAGGATAAGTTGCTTGGCAGCGCCTTCAAGTTTTAGCGGCCTCCAATACCGGTTTCAAAAACGCCTTGAGATCTTCTACCGCTTGCTGCCGACACAGCCGCTCGAGTGCTTTGTGTAATTCGCTTTGCTGCTTGCCACTCAGGGCTGCGATCCTGTCAATCAGATCGCCCTCGCGAATCTGAATACTATCCCGTCGCGCGTGGGTCCGATTTTTTAATGCCATGGCCAGATAGAGATAACGCCCCAGTACAACATAGGGAAAGTTCCTGTTTTTTATGGGGCCTTGCCTGTCTTCGAAGCCGCCCAACGGCAGGCCCTTCACGCGAAACCGGGCGATTTGATCGGCCTCGAACCAGGCACTGCCAGCGCCGAAAAGCCCCCCACTCAGAGCCCCCAGCATCAAGCTGGATCCGGCCACAGCCAGATCGACGGCGGCACCGGTTGCGGCGCCCGCCATGCTTGCTGCTGCAGTTAGCCGCTCTCGATTCAAGCCCCACACGATCCATTTCTCGGTATCGAACAGATTATCTTCCAGCGGTAAATCAACTATTTCACTGTCAAGATTGTGATATTGATAGATTCCTTTCAGCGCATCGTGGCACTGCAATTCAATATTTCTCATGTCGGTCAAAAATCGCGTTTCCAGGCCTGCCTGCAATGCTTGCGCCTAGTTTCGGCTCAGCACCTTTTGCGAAACCTGATAGGTACACAACTTCGTGAGTAGCTCCTCCAGCAGTTGCAGTGATTCTTTGAGCCGCGCAGCCCTGATCTTTTTATACTCCACGATCAGCCTCGTGATCTCGGCTTGCCACTGAAGTTTGATATGTGAGAACGCTTCAAGAACGGAAAGCTGTTTTTAAAAATCTTCCTGGATGGCATTAAATACCCTGACCACCTTGAAGTATTGGCCAAGAGCCTGCTGCCAGGACTGGATATGATCCTCGTTTTCAATCAGGTTAATCAGCGCCATACTGGCCTGCCCGGTCCAGCGCAAAATTTCCATTTCGGCCTCATACTCGGATCCGTAAGGGCGTGATCCATCTACACGTACAGAATTGCTGCTCCATTAATGATGGGCGTTAGCAGCTGTACTTCTTCGGGAAATTCCAGCTTGCAGTCTTCATCGTTGATAAACTTCTTCACTGCATCGGGACGCTTATCCGCAGTCGCGGCGTGTTGCTGCAGCCACTTCAGCACCGAAGTAGGCCGCTGAAATCCCGGCGTATCCACCAGGGTATAGTGTCGCGCGCCAACACTGACGAGAAGATTTTTCGAGACCCGGGTAGTACCACTGGTGCTGGATATCACCACACTATCGTCCTGGGCCAGGGTGGCCACGATCGAGGATTTACCCTTATTTGGATGACCAACTACG
>PCCP01000033.1 GCA_002731775.1 Gammaproteobacteria bacterium | reverse complement strand
GAATTGGAAGCCGAGGCCGGCAACAATCGAGAGTCTGGAGAGGAGCCATGACCAACTCTGGCCTCTCCGACCAGGCCGACCGTGATGCGGCACTGGATGTCACTGCCTCCTACATCGTTCAGGCCCCTGCCGGTTCTGGCAAGACCGAACTGCTGACTCTGCGTTATCTCAAGCTACTGGCCATCTGCGAGCAACCGGAACAAGTTCTGGCCATCACCTTCACGAAAAAAGCGGCGGGAGAAATGCGCCAGCGTATCCTTAGCATGCTCAAATGGGCCCTCAGCGCCAAGACTGGAGATGTCGCCGGCAGTTCGACCCTGCACCAGCTACGCTACGAAATTTGCCAGCCCGTGATCGAGCGGGATAAAGAGAAGGGCTGGCACATCCTCGATAATCCCTCCCGCCTGCGGGTGCAGACGATCGACAGTTTTTGTTTCTACCTTGCCAGTCAATTACCGGTGCTTTCCCGACTCGGCGGCGATCCGAGCATCAGCGAAGACATCGGCCCCTGCTTCGCCACCGCCATCACCAACACTCTGGCGCTACTGGAGCAGGACAGCCCGCTCGCTGAAGACATGGCCCTGTTGCTGCGCTATCTCGATAATGATGTCGCCCGCGTGCAAATCCTGTTAACCGGTATGCTTCATAACCGGGAGCAATGGCTGTCCCATGTTCTTGGTATTAAATCCTCGTTCGAGGACGCCAGGCTGTACCTGCAGGAAGGTCTCGAGGAGCTAATCCGGGAATCCATCACCGAGGTACATGAGGCGCTACTTAGCAGGCAAACGGAACTGCTCGAGTTAATCAATTTCATGGCTGAAAATCTTGCCGCAGAGGGCAAACTGGTAGTCGAAGGCTTCGCACCACTACAGTCCTTACCCGACTCATCTTGTAGTGCGCTACCCTACTGGAGACTGCTGGTGGAAATGCTGCTTACCCAGTCCGATAGCTGGCGGCTGAAGGTCGACAAGCGTAATGGATTCCCCGCCGGAGGGTCACAGGACAAGCAGTTCAACGCCCTGTGCAAACAACGCAAGGCACAGTTTAATGATTTCGCCGACAGCCTCCAGGGCAATGATGATCTATTGGAGGCCCTGGCCTATTTGCGCAAGCTACCCGACCCTGCCTATGAATCCAGGCACTGGGAATTTTTGTCGGCGTTGACACGCCTGCTGGAATATCTGGGCGCTCAGCTGCTGATGTCGTTCCGATCCATGGGCGTCATCGATTATTCCCAGACCAGTGCCGCCGCCAGGTCCGCCCTCGGCACCCCCGAGGAACCAACCGACCTTGCCCTGGCGCTGGATCACAAGATCCAGCATATCCTGGTGGATGAGTTTCAGGACACGTCCCAATTACAACTGGATATTCTGCAACTGCTTACCAGCGGCTGGCAACTGGGTGATAGCCGCACCCTGTTTCTGGTCGGCGATGCCATGCAATCCTGCTATGGTTTTAGAAATGCCAATGTCGGTATCTATCTGAATATCAGAGAAAACGGCCTGGCCACGGTCAAATTACACCCACTCACATTGCAGGCCAATTTCAGATCACAGCAAAAGCTGGTCAGTTGGGTAAACGCTACTTTTTGTACCGCCTTTCCGGCCAGAGCCAATGCCTCCAGGGGTGCCGTGCCCTATTCTGCCTCCACGGCGGTGCATGCCCCCCTCGATGGCGCCGCTATTACGACGGAACTCATCTGTCACCAACGAGACCAGGCTACGGCAGGACAGGAGTTGGAAGCCCAGCGAGTGGTCGCTAAAATTCTTCGGCTGAAGGCAGAAGACAGCGCTGCATCCATCGCCATACTGGTGCGTTACCGTTCACATCTGCGTCACTTGATACCCATGCTGAGGGCGGCACACGTCCAGTGGCAATCGACCGACATCGATCGCCTGACGACACTGCCTATCATCGAGAATTTGCTCAGTCTCACCGCCGCTGTACTCAATCGGGGTGACCGTATCGCCTGGTTGGCCATTCTTCGTGCTCCCTGGTGCGGTTTGACTACTGCCGATCTCCATGCCATCCATAGCCATGCCGGTGAAAAAACGATCTGGCACGCGCTGCAGGAACACAAAGACATAGCCGCCCTGTCGACTGCGGGGCAGGAATACCTGGAAGGTTTCGTCGCCATCATGGGCTACGTCGTCGCGGCCCACCGCCGACTTGGGCTTCGCGATCTGATCGAAACCGCCTGGGACTTGCTCAGGGGCTCGAGCCTGGCCGCAACCGCCGTTGAGCGAGACAGCGTCAGCCACTTCTTTCACCTGCTCGAGCGCAATGAAGCCGGCGGCAGTCTCGCCTCCATGAGTGAATTCACCGACCAGGTAAAGTTGGCATTCATCCCTGCCAGCGCCGATCAATCGGCCGGCAACAACATCCATCTATTGACTATGCACAAGGCCAAAGGCCTCGAGTTTGACCACGTCATCTTGCCCGGACTGGCTAACAAGGGCGCCACCGATCGCAAATCATTATTGCTGTGGCATGAACGCCTGAACCAGTCCGGGCAGGCGCGGCTGTTTATCGCGGCACTGTCGGCATCGGGCGCGGATGAAAGCTTGCTCTACAAATTATTGCAACATGAACAGCAACACAAGAATAAGTTGGAAGATACACGGCTGCTATATATTGCCACCACTCGCGCACATAAATCCGTCAGCCTGTTCGCCAGCCTGCCCCGCAACAGCAAGGGCGCAATCGTACCCCGTACTGACAGCCTGTTGTCCCGAATCTGGCGAGAGCTGCAACATAATCCCCAAGACATAACGGAGCTGGAGTTGGATCAACAGCCCGCCCCGGCAGCGACGGCGCAGCGGCCGGTTGTCGCCTTCGGCTATGCCGACATAACCCCCATAAAACGGTATAGACAGGCCTTGTCCCTGGCTGCTCAGGCGAGAAAAACCCTTGCCGAAGGTGTTGCCCAACTGGAAGCGGTTAACGCCGAAACCAGCGCCGAGGGGCCGACAGTTCCAGCAGAGCGCCGGAAACAGGAGTTGGCTGCGCTGTCGGGAACCCTGATTCACCGGCAACTCGAATCCTGTGTCCAGTCCGGGAGCGCTATGCCCGAGGATGCCGGTCTGCGCAATTACTGGCGCTTGCAGCTACGTAGTAGCATTGCTGATGACAAGGAATTGGAAACCACCCTGGATTTTATCCAGGGCTCGGTAGTGCGCTCACTGGCGGCTGAATCCGCCTGGATCTTCGATGCCGGCCTCCGCGATAGCGAGGCCGAATTGGGCCTGAGCAGCTATGACCACAAGCGCTTGCGAAATTACCTGCTCGATCGTTGCTTCATAGATGCAGAAGGAACCCGCTGGATTATCGATTACAAGTCGGCCACGGCGGAATTAAATCAGAGTGAGCAGGGCTTTATCGATGCCCAGATTCAATTGCATTCGGCACAGTTAAGCCAGTATAAAAACTTATTCTTGGCGATGGAATCCAGGCCCACGAAAACCGCGCTATATCTAACCAGCATCGCAAAACTGGTGGAGCTTGATTAAACAGCCAACAATATCGGATGCCCCCGGGCAAGCTGCGCCTTACCTGTCCTGCTTCGCTACCGCAAAAATACCCGCGGCATTTCGCAGGTAACCTTTGTAATCCATGCCATAACCGAAAACATAGTCGTCGCCGATTTCCAGGCCGACAAAATCCGCCGTCACCGAGGAAAGTTTGCGCGCCGGCATCTTGTCGATTAATACCGCGACATAAACTGCCGCTGCGCCCTGTTCTCGACAATAGGAGAGTACTCGCTCCAGGGTAAGGCCTTGATCCAGGATATCATCGACCACCAGCACTACCCGGTCGGTTAAGCTCAGTTTTGGATAGGCCTCCCAGTGCAACTGGTCCGAGCCGCTGGTGTGTTCGCGGTAGCGCGTCGCATGCAGATAGTCGAGCTGCAATGGGAAATCCAGTCGCATCGCTAACTTGCCTGTAGTAATCAAGCCACCATTCATGACGCATAAGACAATGGGGTTGCTGGCGCCGATTTTCGCGCTGATCGCGGTCACCATATTATCCAGCGCACGCTCCACCGCCGATTCGCTATACAAACAGCGGGCACGTCGACTGACCTGGCTTATTTGTTCCGGGGTCAACTGTTTTACCTGGCCGTACCTAGCGTCAAAACCGGCCCGGTAGAAACTCCATCAGGAACTCGCATCGGGTTCGGGTCTGAGTACGTCGATCCCGTCCAAGGTGATGGTTGGAAAGGCAAAGTCGGCGCCATGGGAGTGCACTATCTCGATAATCTTCAGCATCACATCCTGCTTGATCTCGTGAAACCGAATCCAGTTGGTGGTCTTGGTGAATGTGTAAATAAAGAAATCCAGGGAGGAAGCGGCGTAGCTGTTAAAGTTGACAATCAGGGTCTGTCCGCTATCAATCTCTTCATGCTGTAGCAACATGCCCTTAACATCTACCACTATCGCCCCCATCTTCGACGCATCCTGATAGCGAATCCCGATGGTTTCCTTGATCCGTCGATTACTCATCCGCGACGGGTTTTCCAGCGCCAGCGTGTTAAAAACTGAGTTCGGAATATACAGGGGGCGTTTGTCGAAGGTGCGAACCACGGTCAATCGCCAACCTATTGTCTCTACGGTTCCCTCGATTTCCCGATCCGGTGATCTGATCCAGTCCCCGATAGCGAAGGGTCGATCCATGTAAATCATGAGGCCGCCGAAGAAGTTTGAGAGTAGGTCCTGGGCTGCGAAACCGATGGCAATGCCACCCACCCCGCCGAATGCCAGCAGTGCCGTAATTTCTATACCCAGGGTGGGCAGAGCCACGAGGACGCCGGAGATGATAATTGCCAGCCGCAGTAATTTGGCGAGGGCGGTCAGGGTGGTGGGATCTATCCTGGACTGGTCGGGTTCAGCTTGGCCCTGGGATTCAATTCTCTGCTTCATCCTCTGTTCGGTGAGAGTGGTGAATCGAACCAGGAACATGACTATCAGGGAAACCAGAGCCAGCTTCCGCGTCAGCTCGAGGTTGCTGACTGAAAACAATTCGGAACCCACATAGGCTTCACTGATTTCGACGGCCCAGAGCAGACCCATGATCAGAATAAACCAGCTAAGCGGTGATCTGGCTGCCTCCAGGATTGCATCATCCCAGATGTTACTGGTTTTGATAACGCGACTCTCAATCAGTTTGAGAATCCGCATGGCGAAAAAACGGGCAATCAGGGTGAGAAAAACCGCAACGAAAACTTCCGCGCCCCAACCAAAATCGCTCAGGGTCTTCAAGCTTAAAAAATCTGACATCAGTTCACCTTGTCTTTATTGCCGGTCAGGGTCGACATCATTTCGGTAGCCTCGATCCAGCGCGCGCTTGTGTACAGATTTTTGCCTTCACACTGAGGGCGGCCACGCATCCTGAGCAACCCTGCATTAGGGGGTATATTATTAGTATCGAGCCAATCGGCTACCGTTATAGCAGATTCTCGATCGTTGCACACCAGCACCATGTCACAACCAGCTCCGAGGGCCAGTTTTGCCCGCTGCACCACACTGCCGGCACCATGGGCTGCCGCCATCGTCAAGTCATCACTGAAGACGACGCCTTCAAAACCCAACTGCTTACGCAGTTTTTGTTTGATCCAGACTTCCGAATAACCCGCACACTCGGTGTCTACTGCCGGATAGATGACATGTGCGGGCATGACGGCATCGAGCACATCGATACAACCGGCGAATGCTGTAAAGTCGGACGCCAGCAATTCCTCCCAGGTACGAGGGTCGACGGGCAATTCGACATGGGAGTCCGCAACCACGGTACCGTGACCTGGAAAGTGCTTGCCGGTCGCCGCCATGCCCGCCTCATTCATCCCTGCAATATAAGCCCGTGCCAGGGAAACTACAGTGTCCACGTCGCCGGAGAAAGCCCGGTTGGCAATCGCCCGATTGTCGGCGCGATATAGATCCAACACCGGCGCCAGACTAAAATCGATTCCATATTGGAGTAATTCCGCCGCCATGGCCCAGCCGCTCAGCAGTGCTGCGGTCTGGGCGCGCTCGGGATCAGTGCCGGCCAATAGTCCAAAAGCATGGGCTGGGGGCAGCGCCAGAAAACCATCTCGAAATCTCTGCACCCGACCACCCTCCTGGTCGACAGTTATGAGCAGTCTTTCATCGCTTTCACGAATTGCGGCCACCAGTTCCTGTAGCTGAACCGGAGACACATAGTTCCTGCTGAACAGGATTAGGCCTCCGACCGCGGGTCGTTGCAATAATTCCTGCTCCAGCGGCGTCAACACCGATCCTTCTAGATCCAGCATCAAGACGCCGACGGCATCACTCGATTTAGTCATTGTTATAAGGGCTTACTCTCTATCAGGAAACTCGAAGATTATTACAAATAGTTTTTCGGCGGACAAACCAAGTTTTTGAGGGAGCTCAGTTATTTAGATCATAGTGTTAATTTGAAAAATAAAGTAGTCATAGTTGCGAGGGAAAATAGTGCTTCCTTTTTAATGTGAAAAGTTACTATAGTGCCAGATCGACTAATAAGCGATTTGGAATTGGAAACCGGCACAGGAATTGTGACTATATTTTAAAAGCCGTTGCGGCTGGAGACAGGGCATTGAACAATCTCCCCCCCGAAATTTCCGACTGGTATCAAGACCTGGTCAGTGGCAGCCTGTTTGAAATTGTCGCCTACGACGAAGACGCTGGCACCATCGAATATCAGCTAATCGACGGTGAAGTTGGTGAGTACGACATCGCCACCTGGAAGCAACTCTATCTCACCGCTGCGGAAGCACCTGAAGACTGGCGCACTCCCTTCGAGCTGAATGCCGAAGATCAGGTCTATTCTGATCAAACCATCGTTCCCGAAAACTTCTCCGGTGCACTGTCCGATATCGAGCCCGATTCACTGGACCTTGGAGATGATTTCCAGATTCTATAACCCTGCCGTTATTTTCTTCTCATTTGTCCCTGGTTATCACCAGGCACCCGCGTCAATACTCGATCATGAACCTGGTACTGGTACTGCTACAGCACGAGTTCCACTGCCTGTGCTGCCGCATTACAGCCACCTGAACCGGGGCCTCGGAGCTAAAGTTATCTTGTTTCTATCAGATAACTGTATATAATTACAGTATTATTCTCCTGAGGATATCTTGATGCACAAGCTAACGTCTCGACAGGAAGAGATTCTCCAATTCATTAAAGACTATCTGTCTGAAATTGGTTATCCCCCTACCCGCTCCGAAATCGCGCAAAAAATGGGGTTCCGCTCCACCAATGCGGCAGAAGAGCATCTACGGGCCCTGGCCAGAAAAGGCGCCATCGAGATATTGCCTGGGACTTCCCGAGGATTGCGTTTACCCATCAACGAGCAACTGGGTTTGCCCATCATCGGCCAGGTTGCTGCAGGAAGCCCAATTCTAGCAGCAGAATCCATTGCCGATTATTGTGACATCCCCCCCGATCTATTCTCGCCGGCGGCAGATTATCTGTTGACGGTAAAAGGTACCAGCATGATCGATATAGGCATCTTCGAGGATGACCTGCTCGCGGTGCATAAGACCAGCCAGGCCCGCAACGGGGATATTATCATCGCCAGGATCGATGATGAGGTTACGGTAAAGAAGCTGGCAAAGGGGAAAAGCAGAAATTACCTAAGTCTTGTCGCCGAAAATCCAGACTTTCCCCCCATTGAAGTAGACCTTCGCAGCAGTAATTTCACGATCGAGGGAGTGAGTGTGGGAGTGATCCGACGCGGTATGTAGTATGTCGGCCAGGGAGCTGACACACAGCCGTGTCATCCCCGCTTCCGCTTATTTTTTCTTCGACTTCTTCGTGGCTTCGATAATCTGCCAGCTACCATCCCGGTAGAAAGCCTTCCAGCCTGTAGCCTTTTTATTCACTTCGCTCTGCACGTATTGCTCCCTGGTTTTCCTGCTAAAACGAATCAGGGTTTTGTTACCCTGGCTATCCTCGGTCGGCGCGGCAAACAGGAAGCTGTATTTCGGGTCTATTTCATCTTTGTGTGACAACAGCTCTACCACCAGCGGAGCCCTGGTCTCTCGATTCCTGGGGAATTTACTGGCGGCCAGGAACAGTCCGGAAGCACCATCTCTGAGTACATAATGATCGTCTACGGTGGAGCACATCAACTCCGGCATATCCACCGGGTCCATTTTTGGTGGTGCGGCTTCGCCATTGCGCAACAATTTACGGGTATTTTTGCAGTCCTCGTTGCTACAACCGAAATACTTGCCGAAGCGGCCGCTCTTCAGCTGCATATCGGCACCACACTTGTCACATTCGATGATTGGACCATCGTAACCCCGGATCTTGAACTCGCCGTGCTCCACCTCATAGCCCGCGCAATCGGGGTTGTTTCCACACACATGCAGTTTGCGTTTTTCGTCAATGAGATAGGTATCCATGGCAGTATTACACGAGGCGCAACGATGCTTGTGTCGCAGTTGAATATTTTCCTGCGCTTCTGCCTCTTCAGCCGTATCGGTGCGGATGGCTTCATCGCCGGGAGTCAGGTTGAGCGTGCTCTTGCACCTCTCCTTGACGGCTAATGCGTAGCCAGAGCAACCGAGGAATCCTCCAGTCGAAGCTGTTCTGATCTGCATATTACGGCCGCATTTCGGGCACTTTATATCTGTGTCTGTGGGGTCATTCGTGCGCATGCCGCCGTCGGCGACTTCTGCTATTGCCAGTTGACTGGAAAATCCGCTATAGAAATCATCTAACAATTGCTTCCAGTTCTTATCCCCCGCCGCGACCTCGTCCAGTGAATCCTCCATCTTCGCCGTGAAGTCATAGTCCATGAGCTCAGCAAAACTTTCGAGCAAACGCTCGGCAACGATGTCGCCCATTTTTAGTGCGTAGAAGCGTTTGTTTTCGATCCGAACGTAACCGCGATCCTGAATCGTGGAAGTAATGGAGGCATAGGTGGAGGGCCTGCCAATTTTCCGTTTTTCCAATTCCTTGACCAGGCTGGCTTCTGTATATCGCGGTGGCGGCTTGGTGAAAATTTGTGAGGGGTCGAGCTGTATCAGTTCGAGCACCTCGCCAACTTTAACATCCGGTAAAACCACATCTTCGTCTTTCGATGGCATCGCTCGCAGATAGCCATCAAATTGCATGATGCGACCCTTGATACGTAATTCAAATTCGGCCGCCTCGATGGCGATGGTACTGCTCAGGTAACGGGCGGGGAGCATCTGGCAAGCGACAAAGAATTGCCAGATCAGGGTGTAGAGTCGTACCGCATCTGCTTCCATGGCATTGAGCTGGGTGGCCAGAACACGCACGTCACTGGGTCTGATAGCCTCGTGCGCTTCCTGAGCGCCCTCTTTGGAACTGTAGTGCGAAGGATTCTCTGGCAGGTATTGCGCACCGTAGCTTTTTTCGATGAAATTTCGACACATCTCCACAGAATCATTACTCAAATGTGTGGAATCCGTGCGCATATAGGTAATGTAACCGGCCTCATACAGGCGCTGTGCCATTAACATGGTCTTCTTAACCCCGAAACCCAGTCTGGTGCTGGCAGCCTGCTGCAGCGTCGACGTAATCAATGGCGGCCTGGCCTTGGAAGAGGTAGGTCGATCTTCCCGTTTTAAGACCTGGTACTGTGCACTCTCAAGAATTGCCAGGGCTGCATCGGTGGTGGCCTTGTCATTGGGACGAAAGTTTCTGCCCGACTGCCTGACAACCTGGCAGCGCAACCTCGCCTTGGCGTCGGTGTGCAAGTCTGCATAGACTTCCCAAAACTCTTCCGGGATGAAGGCTCTGATTTGCTGCTCGCGTTCAACTACGAGTCGAACCGCTACCGATTGCACGCGTCCAGCCGATAAGCCTCGCGCCACCTTGGCCCAAAGCAAGGGGGACACCATGAAGCCGACGATACGATCGAGAAATCGGCGTGCCTGCTGCGCCTCGACATAGCGCATGTCCAGGTCTCCTGGTTCGGAGAATGCTTCGGTGATAGCCCGTTTGGTGATCTCGTTGAAGACTACGCGCTTGTATCGAGCCGGATCTCCCCCGATGGCTTCTTTCAGGTGCCAAGCAATAGCCTCGCCTTCGCGGTCAAGGTCAGTGGCCAGGTAGATGTTATCGACATTTTTCGCAAGCCGCTTAAGCCCGGCAACTACTTTTTCCTTACCCGGCAGAATCTGGTAATTTGCCTTCCATCCGTTCTCTGGGTCGATACCCATTCGAGAGACAAGTTGCGTCCGCGCTTTCTTTTTCTTGTAGGTAATTTTTTCTTCCGGAGCCATCTTACGAGTCTTGGCGGCGGCGGCCGCTCGCGCCTTCGTGTCAATCGCCTTACCACTCCCGCCGGTAGGAAGATCACGGATATGACCGACACTGGATTTGACCACGAACTCCGGCCCAAGATACTTGTTAATAGTCCTGGCCTTCGCCGGCGACTCAACTATTACTAAGGATTTTGACATTTCTTCCTTCATTTATTATCAATAATCAGGCTTGTGCTCAACCGAGCAGCGCACATATATAAGGTGAAGTGGGAGACGGGTCAAGTATTCTGTGGAAAAACTTGCACTGCGTCCCAGGGAATAATCAGAAATTGAACTCGCTCGAGTCCCTATATATTTACTTCATGGCACCAGTCGAATGCATCTCTGCGCTCGCCCATTTGAATGCCCACGAGTCGATCATATAATTCCTGCATGATGGGACCCACAGTCTGACCGTCTTGATAGATGGAGTGCCAGTGCTGGTCCACCAGGATCCTGCCAACAGGAGCCAACACCGCAGCAGTGCCGCAGGCAGCAACTTCCTCGAATTGAGAAATTTCCGCCCGCAGCTCGATTGGTCGTGCTTCGGTTTTGAGGCCTAACTGCTCCCGGGCAATCACCATCAAGGATTTCCTGGTAATGCTAGGTAAAATTGCATTTGAATTTGGCGTAATGAATGAGCCGTCTTTCATGGCGATGATGATATTTGCAGATCCTGCTTCATCTATATAGCGGCCTTCGGCGGAATCCAGATAGAGTGCCTCATCGGCACCCTTGTCCTGGGCTTTTCTGGTTGCCAGTAAACCCCCGGCATAATTCGCCCCAATTTTATAACAACCGGTGCCATTCGGAGACGCCCGATCGATTTCCGAGACCGCAAGTGAAATAACTGCTAGTCCATCAGATTTATAATATGGTCCAACAGGTGAGACGAATACCCTGAATTCAAATTGCTGTGCCGGTCGCAGGCCCAGGTTTTCACCCACCCCGATTAACATGGGCCGAATGTATAAGGAAGCCCCGGAGCCGAAAGGTGGAATCCATGTATAATTGGCACGCACCGTCTCCTCCACCGCATCCATGAACATCTGCCTTGGCACTTCCGGCATCAATAGCCTGGCTGCCGCCAGGTTCATACGCTCACTGTTGAGGTCCGGGCGAAATAGCAGAACCCGTCCGTCTGCGGTAGTTTGTGCCTTCATGCCCTCGAAACACTGTTGCGCATAGTGCAAGGCCGGCGCACCTTCATGGGCCTGGATGATTTCACTCTCGATCAATTCACCTCGATTCCAACTGCCGGAGGAATGCTGGGCGCAAAACCGATAATCGGTGCGGTGATACTGAAATCCGAGTTCTGCCCAGTTAAGCTGCTGTTTGTTCACGTTTGCGTCCAAGCTAATATCCATGTGCGAAGATGATTGAGCTGCGTATTATCGGGCATTAGCCTGTTAATTTCTAGCGAGCTGCCAGGACGTCACGGGGGAACGCTTCAGAACCGCTTGAGGCTTTACTGGATTATTCGGAGGTGTACTAGCACTCGCCCAGAGCTTGCGCTAGACTCAACGGCCCCTTAACAGCGGCCGAATAAACACAACACACACCAGCATGAAACTCGTTGACATTGGTGCCAACCTGACCCACCAGTCATTTGTTCATGACCTCGGTCAAGTTATTGCACGAGCCGAGGCTGCCGACCTCGCTCACATCATCATCACCGGCACCGACCTCGACTCCAGCGCGGCAGCTCTCGAGCTGACACAGACAAAGCCAGGACTGTTCAGTTGCACCGCTGGCTTTCATCCCCACGTTGCCGCCGCCTGTTCGCAGCAACAACTTGGAGAAATTGCCCAACTCGCCAAGCAATCGAAAGTGGTTGCAGTGGGCGAGACAGGGCTGGACTTCAATCGTAACTATTCTCCGCGGGAAGACCAGCTGCGGACATTCGAGCGCCACTTACAATTGGCGATAGAAATTGAAAAACCCTTATTCCTTCACCAGCGGGATGCCCATGAGGCATTTTACAAGTTACTGAAAAAATACCGTGAGGAGTTGGCCGGCGGCGTTGTCCATTGTTTCACCGATTCCGAGTCTGCTTTAGCCGATTATGTGGGTCTGGATATGTACGTTGGCATTACTGCGTGGATTTGTGATGAGAAACGAGGAAGACTGCTACGGACCCTGGTCAGCCAGATACCCTCCGATCGCTTGTTGGTGGAAACTGACGCCCCCTATCTGCTGCCAAAAACCTTGAGCCCAAAGCCGAAAATACGCCGCAATGAACCCTGCTATTTAGGGGAAATTCTGCGGACGCTATCCACTTGCACCGGTCGCAGCGTCGAGCAATTGGCCAGGGAGACCACACAAAACGCCGTTACACTATTCAAGTTACAACTGGAATAATCAGAGATTCCTCAGATCTTCCAGGGTGAAAGGCCAGCCGATCTCGGCTCCGGAGTCCTTATTTTTTACCACTGGAATTCGAATTCCATAGAGTGAAACCAATGCAGCATCCGTGCCGATATCAACGGACTCGACTTCGAATTCCAGGGATTTAGGTAATTCGGCAAGCAGTTCTTCTGCCTGTTCGCAAAGGTGGCAACCAACGCTGGTATAGAAAATTAGTGTGCTCATACCGAACCCAGGCAGCAGCTATCTCTGCGAACGACTCTGCTCATTGCTTATAGGAAGTAGACTGCGCGAGATTTAACATTTCCCTGAGCACCACCGAAAACATCGCATAACCTGGCTTCGGCTCGGCGCGCAACCTGGTCAGTATCGCTTGGGTCTTGGAGATTTCTTCAGCATGAGCAGCTGCCCATTCGTTGACGGCAGCCTGGGCCGAGCAGGATTCCATCAGATTTATGTGGGTACTCGAAAGCAGGTCGTACTTTGCCAGCAAGGCATCGCGCACGCTGAGCGCCCTTTCACACATCGCCGAATAGCCTTTCACGGCGCTGGCAACATGCCTGAGAGTATCCCTGGTTTCCGTCTCCAGACGCCTGGCCTGGCGTGCATCGATATGAGCGCAATTAACACAGATCAAGGCTTCGGCCTTGAATTCCTCATCTTTTTTCGCGGCGATGCGTTTTAGCTTGCCCGGCCGGGCCTCACCTCTGCCCGCGCGGCGGGCATAGATAACGCTATTACGCACTCGCTTTATGTGGGCACCTGCTCGATTCAAGCCCTGGCGGATGGAGTCAACCAGGAACGGCATATCATCGACCAGAATCAATATGCAAGTCCCGGTGTTCTGATTCCCGTGCCCGGTATGGGTGTATTCAATAAATTTTATCTGGGGTGAGCGTGAGGGTCGATTTTGCACAAATTCCCAGGCCATCAGAACCGGATCCAGAATTTCGCCCACAGAAGCTCGCTGTAATTCCGTGGTCGGTGAACTGGCGTAGAATTGCCTGAGGAAGAGACGGGCGCTCTCGGCTCTGGTTCTTCCAAATTTTCTATCTATCGCTCGGCCAACGGCAGGCGAAAGTGCTCTATTTTTCGGCGGTTTCATCCGCATAAATGATTCCTGTCACTACCGGGCTCGCCAGGCTGGAGAATGCCAATAAAATTTTTATCTTGCCGTCGTTGTGAAACGACAAAACGGACAGCCTCCAGTTATGACAAGCCCTGTACTCACGCTACATTCAGGCACAATCTTCGTCTAGACTTCTAACTAAAAACGTTTACAATCCCTCATTTCGTGTTATGCGCCCCACCGACAGCAGAGAAATTTTGATATGAGCCACCATGCAATAATAACAGAACTTAAAAACTGGCTATCAAAGCAGATCATAGGACAGGAGAAGCTGATAGACCGGTTACTTATTGCGCTGCTGGCAGATGGTCATCTACTGGTCGAAGGCGCTCCGGGACTCGCGAAAACCAAAGCCATCAAGGACTTGTCCCGCGCCATCGAGGGCGACTTTCATCGAATTCAATTTACTCCCGATTTATTGCCCAGTGACATTACTGGTACCGAAGTATATCGGCCGGAAGATGGGTCTTTTCGGTTTCAACAGGGGCCCATTTTTCACAATCTGGTACTCGCCGATGAAATCAACCGGGCGCCGGCGAAGGTACAGTCTGCACTACTGGAGGCGATGGGAGAGCATCAAGTAAGTGTGGGCAGAGAATCCTTTACCCTGCCGCCGCTGTTCCTGGTGATGGCCACCCAGAATCCCATCGAACAGGAAGGAACCTATCCGCTACCAGAGGCGCAACTCGACCGTTTCCTGATGCACGTCACCATCGGCTATCCGTCCATCGACGCCGAACGCGACATCCTGCACCTGGTACGGGAAGAAGCCCGGAACAAGGTGCCAGAGCCGCCTAAGCAGGTTGCACAGAAGGATCTATTTGCCGCTCGGCAGGAAATTCTGTCTATGCACATGGCACCGGAAGTAGAGGAATACATCATCCAGCTCATCATGGCGACTAGGCAGCCAGGAGTCTATGGCGATGATATGTCCCATTGGCTGGAATACGGCGCCAGCCCACGGGGCACCATATCACTGGATCGCTGCTCGAGAGCCCATGCCTGGATCCAGGGGCGTGACTTCGTCAGTCCGGACGACGTTCAGGAGATAATGTTTGATGCCTTGCGTCATCGCATATTACTTAGCTTTGAAGCCGAAGCCAGCGGCATAACGCCAGATAAGGTATTAGAAACTATCCGCGAACGCGTACCTTCCGCCTGACTAAACGGCAGCGGTCATTATGTCAGCTAGCATGAAGATTGACCCGCAGCATGCTCCGTACCGGAGCACTGGTGCAGTAATCACCCTGCAGCAATTACTGGTGCAACGCTATGCGGCAAAAACGCTCGAATATCTCTCTCACACCCGCTCGGTGGCAGGCAGTTCCGGTCTACACCTGTCGAAGATGCGTGGCCGCGGCATCGATTTTGAAGAATTCAGGCCCTATCAGGCGGGCGACGATATTCGCCTGATCGATTGGCGTGTCACCGCACGAACCAACCGCCCCTTTACCAAGGTGTTTCGGGAAGAGCGGGAAAGACCGGTTATCATCGCCGTAGACCAGACCCACAATATGTACTTCGGCTCCCAGGTTGCTTTTAAATCGGTCATCGCGGCACAGGCTGCCGCGGTGCTTTGCTGGCTGGCGATAGATAATGGCGACCGCGTCGGCGGACTGGTATTTTCCGACACCGACTCGGCCCTGGTCCGGCCGAAGCGCAGTAGACGCTCCGCCCTGCACTTGCTCAATCAGGTCTTTACATACAATCAGAAACTACAGGCTGTGAAAGACCAAGAATCCCAAGCCCCTCTAGCAGAGGCTTTCAAACCCGGTTTGGCCCATGCTCTGGGGCAGATTCGCCGGATATGCAAACCCGGCAGCACCTTATATGTGATTTCTGATTTTGCCACACTGGATGCCACCGCCCTGCAGTACCTCGACCAGCTTGCCAGACATAATAATGTCATCTGCTGCTGCGTCTACGATGCTCTGGAGGAAACCCTGCCGGTGCCCGGTGTTTACAGCATCACCGACGGTGCTCGCAAGGGTGCGTTAAACACCCACAGCAACAAGGCAAGAATTCGTTACCGGGAAAACTTCAACCACAGGATGGAGTCCCTGGCAACGGATCTGGATCAACTCCGGATTGGCCTGATTAAAATACGCACAAATGAACTCGTGGTAGAAAGAATTCGCCAATGGATAATGAAGAACTCTTAGCTCAGCTGGCAGATATTCATTTACCGGTTGCAATTAGTTACTGGCCACCCGCTCCTGGATGGTGGTTGCTCACCGCCGGCTTGCTAGCCCTGTTCGTCTATGTCGGCAAAAAGGTCAGCCGCTCGATCAGGCAACGGAGAATATGTGAACACGCCCTGGCGGAATTGGAGCGATGCTATGTGGCATTAGCCCGCACCGAGGAGTTGGACCCGGATAGCCTGAAACTGCGCTTCGTTAATGAATTCAACTCGGTGCTTCGGCGCGTCGCCCTGTATCACTTCCCCCAGGCCAATGTTGCCAGTCTTGCCGGTGTCGCCTGGGTTGATTTTATCCGGGAAACAGGTGACTCTTCTCTGCTCAGCGACGAAATCTCCCAGGCCCTTAGTTATGGCCGTTTTCAGACCAAAATAGAGGTTGATGTGAATGCGCTGAACAACCTCGGGCAGCAATGGATTACAAGCCTGTACTTGAGCAAGCCTGAGACCATTGCCGAGACACAAGGATTGAGCACCTGATGCTTGAATTCACCTGGCCCTACGTATTTCTGGCGCTGCCACTGCCACTGATAGTTTATAAGCTGCTGACACGAGCGCCACGTCAGGATGCGGCACTATATATTCCCTTCTTCAGCGTCCTTAGCAGACTACAGTCAGACAACGAAAACCTGACCAGCGGCCACCTATTGAACCTGATCTGTTGCACCCTGATCTGGCTACTCATCGTGCTGGCGGCCAGCAGGCCGCAGTGGCTGGGTGATCCGGTACAACTGCCCTCGACCGGTAGAGACCTGATGCTGTCGGTGGACATCTCCGGTAGCATGGAAGCACAAGACATGGTGGTCGGGAACCGACAAGCCTCCCGCATCGACGTGGTGAAGGCGGTAGTCGGTGATTTCGTGGAACGTCGGGAAGGTGATCGTCTGGGTCTGATTTTATTCGCCGCCCACGCCTATATTCAGGCACCGCTGACCTTCGATCGCGAAACCGTCGGCAAACTACTGGAAGAAGCAGATATTGGCATCATCGAAGAATCCGCGACTGCGATTGGGGACGCCATCGGCCTCGGTGTCATCCACCTGCGCAAGCGTCCGGAAAATGCCCGGGTATTGATACTGCTAACAGATGGCGTCAACAACGCCGGGGCGGTTTCGCCGGAACAGGCCGGGCAGTTAGCCCGCATCGAGAAAATCAAAATCTACACCATTGGCATCGGCGCCGACCAGGTGGTGCAACGGACATTTTTTGGTGCTCGCGCTATCAATCCCTCCGCCGAACTCGATGAACAGGTACTTAGCCAGATCGCTGAATCCACCGGTGGCCGTTATTTCAGGGCCCGGGATGTCAATGATCTGGTGGAAATCTACGAAGAACTGGACCGGCTGGAGACCATTGAGCAGGATGAACAAACCTACAGACCAACCAGGGTGCTGTTCTACTGGCCTCTCGGCGCCGCTATGCTGATCAGCTTCATCCTCGCGCTGCTCTCAATACCGTGGCTGTCATTGGCTGGCAAGGCCAGAGTCGAAGCCATCGATGGTGAGGCAGAAGCGGCCATTCCCAGCGGAAGTAATGCCTGATGGAAATTCTGATCCCAGCCAATCTGGTCGAAGAATTTCACTTCCTGCGCCCGCTGTGGCTGCTGGCAATCATCCCTGCGATGGTGTTTTTTATTGCCATGTGGCGAGTAAACTCGGTGATCACGGCCTGGGATAAGGCCATTGATAAGTCACTGTTACCCTACCTGCTGGATCGCAGCAAGAGCGGTGCCCAGCGCAGCCCGCTGCTGCTGCTGTTGGCAGCCTGGGCGCTGGCGGTTATGGCACTGGCGGGGCCGGTGTGGGAGAAATTGCCGCAACCAGTGCAGAAACGGGATGACGCCCTGGTAATTGTCATGGATTTGTCCCTGTCCATGTATGCACCTGACCATATCCCCAGTCGTCTGGATCTGGCCAAGCGCAAGCTGCGAGATATTCTGGCATTGAGGGAGGAAGGGCAGACGGCTCTGGTGGTCTATGCCGGTGATGCCCACACCGTGACCCCGCTTACCGACGACGTAGTGACAATCGCGGCGCTAGTCCCCTCACTAAACCCGAACATCATGCCCCTGTTCGGCAGCAATCCCATGAGTGCCATCGATCTTGCCATCGGCTTGTTAGATGATGTCGAGGCCAGTCGCGGCAGGATATTACTGATGACCGACGGCATCAGTGGCTTCGATCAGGAATTGCTGATTACCAAACAGCTGCAGACAACCGCCTATGAATTATTAATCATGGGCATTGGCACCAAGGAAGGCGCTCCCATCCGCACCAGCGATGGCAATTTTCTGACCGACGAAAATGGGGTTCGAGTCATCCCTACCCTGAATCGAAATGTGTTGGAGTCCCTGGCAAATCGCGTGGGTGGCCGCTACCACGACATCCAGCTTGCGGATTCCGACCTCGCCTATCTGCTGACCGATTTTGAACTATTCAACGACGAGGAACTGACCGAGGTCGAGGAAGAATTCGACGTCTGGTACGAAACCGGGCCCTGGCTGCTGTTGCTGGTGCTGCCCCTGGCCGCCCTCAGCTTTCGGCGTGGCTGGCTTTTCTCCCTGGTGTTATTAAGCGCCACCGGCATGCTCGTGCCGATTCAGCAGGTCCACGCGGCGGAGTGGCAGAGTCTTTGGCTCAGAAGGGACCAGCAAGGTGCCGAGGCCTTTGCCAACGAAGATCATGCCACCGCCGCTGCACTGTTCAAATCTACCCAATGGCAGGCTGCCTCCAACTACAGGGCAGGTAATTACGAGGCGTCGATTGCGGCGTTCAGTGCCAGCGATACCTCGGACGGTCACTACAATCGAGGCAACTCCCTGGCCCTGATGGGCAATTACGCGGAAGCGATCGCCGCCTATGACCTGGCTATCAACCTGGAAAACGATCACACCGATGCGATTAGCAACAAGGAAATTGTCGAGCAATTGTTGGAGCAGCAGGAGTCAGAAGAAGGCGAGGAACAGGACGGCGACAGCCAGGAAAATCAATCCGAACAAAATTCAGACAATGAATCCGAGCAAAACCAGGAGAACAGCGATCAGCAGGACCAGGAGAGTCAGGAAGGCAATCAGGATCAGCAGGAAGAGCAACAGCAGAACCAACCACCTGAAGATCAGGACAGTTCAGAATCAAACAGCGAGCAAAACACGCCCAGCGAAAACAGCAACGATGAATTCGAGGAACAACAGGCACTCGAGCAGTGGTTACGCCGCATCGAAGATGACCCCGGCGAGTTATTGCGTCGAAAATTTCGCTATCAATACCGCCAACGTCAGCTAAATGGAACCGCGAACAGCCTCCAGAAAGGAGGGCAAATCTGGTGAGTATCGGAATGATGCAGACGAGCCGCAGTGTTGCTGCCGCTTTGATCCTGATTTTTAGCACCCTGGCAATAGCACAGGATATCGAAGTCTCGGTGGACAGGAATGAATTGGCCAGAGGAGAGACCCTGATTTTCACCATCCGCGTTTTCGATCAGCGCCAGGGCATGCAGTTGGACCTGACCCCGCTTACGGAAAACTTTGACGTGCTCGGCACCCGAACCTCGAGCCAGATCAGGTCTATCAACGGCGTTGTCGAGGCGTGGACAGATTACATTATCACCCTGTTCCCCTTGAATGAAGGTGAGTTAAATATTCCTGCCCTGAGCATCAATAACGCCATCACCGACGCAATCACCATCGTCGTTGTCAATGAAGGTCCACGCTCGAATCAATCCAGCGAGGAATTATTCCTGGAAATCGAGGTCAACAAGGATTCCGTGTATGTGCAGGAACAGCTATTGTTCACGGTGCGCCTGTTTTATACAATCAACGGTATTCGCAACCCCCAGTTTACCGAACTGGAAATGCCTGACACGGTGATACAGCTGATTGGATCACCGAATCAGTATGAAAAGCTCATCGATGCCGTGCGCTATGGCGTCTACGAGAAGCGCTATGTGATTTTCCCACAGCGCAGCGGCACCCTGGAGATCCCGGACATCCTGTTTCGCGGCGAAGTGACCGACGGCTCCAGCAATTTTGTGTTCAGAAATTTGAATACGCGGCGGGTCACTGCCTTTATTGAAGGCATCGACATCGCTATCAAGGAACGCCCCCTGGTCACCCAAAACAGCAGGTTCTGGTTACCGGTGGCCAATCTTTCCCTGCAAGAGCAGTGGAGTTCGGATCTTGACAATTTGCAGGTCGGTGACACTCTCATTCGCACTATCACCATGGTCGCCGATGGCCTCGATGGCGCAGTTCTGCCGCCATTCAGCGCCGCCGAGATAGACGGCGCCAATCTTTATCCCGACCCACCCACCATCGAACGCACCTTCGTCGATGGCAGTATTGTTGGCACCCGGGTTGAATCCACCTCAATTGTAGCCACTGACAACGGCATTATCGAGATACCTCAGATTTCCATTCCCTGGTGGAATATAGACACGGATCAACTGGACGCTACGGTGGTGCCTGAGACCCGTCTTGAAATCGCTACCATCGAAGGTGTGGTGCCGGCTGAGCAGAGTGTCGCCAGCACCGAAGACCTCGAGGAGTTGTTAGCCGCGGTGCCGGTGGTTGACCAGGATATGATCGACGCCCAAGCCGAAGCCGAGTTCATAGAAGTAAACGCTGCCTGGCTTAAATATTCCATCATGCTGGCTTTTGTGGTGGTCGCATTGAGTATTTACAAGCTGGTGATTGCACCCAGCAATACCGAGATCGCCGCCTTCATTCGAGATCTCAAAGACCGACTGGTAGCGAAATACAGTCCGGAAAATAATGAGCGAGTGGCGTTCGGGCAGTTGCGTGCAGCCTGCAGGGGCAATGATCTTATCTTGCTACGGACGACCCTGATACAGTGGTGTAATCACTTTATCGATAAGCGACGGATGCATAGCATGGAGGACATCCTGCAACAACATCAGGCCCCGGAGCTACACGCTCCAACCCAGCAGATACAGAGCACGCTGTTCAGTCACGAGTCGGGGCAAGACAGAGACTTCGACACCCGGGCGCTGATTATCCTGGTTGTTGGACTACGCAGGCAGAAGCTTGGGCAGAACAAGCGTAATCGGCGTCAGCAACAATATGCCCTACCCCCGCTGTATAAAACTTCCTAGCGTACCGCAGTACGCGTTTCTGATTTCCTGGCTTAAGCTGCCATGAGCGTATCCAGGCTGGTTTACTCGACGGCCGGCGATGACCGTTGTCCCCATTGTCAAAAATCCCTGCGCAAGTGCCGCTGTGAGGCGGTAGAGGAACAGAGTTTAACGGCACCGGGAAGCATAGTGATAAGCCGCGAAACCAAGGGCAGAAAAGGCAAAGGCGTCACCCTCGTACGCGGCTTGGAAGTTCCTGACTCCGAATTGAAGTTGTTGGCGAAACAACTTAAAACCCTGTGTAGTTGCGGCGGTGCGGTGAAGGCGGGGGTGATCGAAATCCAGGGAGATCATCGCAGGGCGATTGAGCAAGCATTGAAGAAACAGTTTCCCAGCGTCAAGATCATACGTGCCTGAATGCGAATCAGGCCTGGCTAATTGCCAGGGTAACTGGATTCTGGGTTGCGGTTACAAGAATGGCTCGGGCCCGGTCAGGCATCGTTATGCATGTCTGCCACCAGGTTTTTCCCCTTCGCGTGATCGCCTTTCTTCCTGGATTTTTTCGCGGCATCGTTGCGGACACTCTCCAGTCGTTTTAAATAGACTTCGTCCACATCGCCAGTAATATATTTGCCGTCGAAAACAGAACATTCATAGTGGCTAATATCCGGATTCCCTTCCGCCGCCGCAGCAATCAAATCATCCAGGTCCTGGTAAATCAACCAGTCCGCGCCGATCAGTTCCTCAACTTCCGCATCGGTTTTTCCGGCCGCGATTAACTCCGATGCCGCCGGCATATCGATACCATAGACATTCGGGTAACGCAGGGCTGGTGCTGCAGAGGCGAAATAAACCTTGTTGGCGCCGGCATCCCTCGCCATTTGAATGATCTGCTTACTAGTGGTTCCCCTGACGATGGAGTCATCTACTAGCAGTACATTCTTGCCCCGAAATTCCAGATCAATGGCATTGAGCTTCTGTTTGACGGATTTTCGTCGTTGGCTCTGGCCGGGCATGATGAAGGTTCGCCCTATATACCTGTTCTTGACAAAACCTTCCCGGTACTTAAGGTCTAACCTGTTCGCCAATTCCAGTGCCGATGTGCGACTGGTATCTGGAATCGGGATCACCACATCGATATCATGCTGCGGGCGAATTTTTTGTAGTTTGTCACCGAGTTTGACGCCCATGCGCATCCTGGCTTTATACACGGAGATACTGTCCATCAGGGTGTCGGGTCGAGCAAAATAGACATGCTCGAATATGCAGGGCGTGTGCTGCCCGGGCTCTGCGCAAATCTGGGTATGAAGATTACCCCTGACATCGATATAGACTGCCTCGCCAGGCGCCACGTCTCTTACTATAGAAAAACCCTGGGAGTCCAGCGCCACACTCTCCGAGGCGATCATGTATTCAACGCCGTTATCGGTGGTTCTGCTGCCGAAAATCAGGGGGCGAATGCCATTCCTGTCCCTGAGTCCGACGACGCCATATCCGGCCAGCATAATCACAGCGGCGAAACCACCGCGACAGCGTTTGTGAACCCCGGCAACGGCCGCGAAAATATCCGCGGAGCCCGGCTCCATCTTGCCGCACTTCTGCAGCTCATGGGCAAAGACATTCAGGAGTACTTCGGAATCAGAATCTGTGTTGATGTGGCGAAGATCTGATTTAAACAAGTCCCGGCTAAGTTCAGAGATATTAGTTAGATTACCGTTATGGGCCAGACTAAGACCATAAGGGGAGTTCACATAAAATGGTTGTGCCAGCGCCGGACTCGAGCTTCCCGCAGTGGGGTAACGAACATGGCCGATACCCATCTGTCCGGTCAGCCGTCGCATATGACGCTCACGAAACACGTCTTTGACCAGGCCGTTATTTTTCCGTAGGTTGAGCTTGCCATTGTCGCTGGTCATGATGCCGGCGGCATCCTGCCCCCGATGTTGCAGCACGGTCAGCGCGTCATAAAGACAAATGCCCGCGTCTGCGCCCACTACCACCCCTACCAATCCACACATACCATGCTCCAAGATTAGCTAATTCGCCTGTAACATCGGTTCGATGCTGTCATCGTCTCCAAGTAACTGCCTCGACCACTCGATCGCGGCCAACCCGTGCGGGATTAGCCTGGACTGCTGCCATTGCTCTGTCTCGGAGACGAATAATCCGGTAATGAATATGATTACCAGCACGATGATGAGGCCCCTGGCAACACCGAAGGCTCCGCCTAGTAATCTGTCTACCAGTTTCAAGCCAACAGTAGTCAGCAACTTCGATATAGAGTGCGTAATCAGCGTGCCCAGCATCATTACTACGACAAAGAGTATGGCAAACGCCGTCACATACCTGACGCTATCGCTTTCGATCAGGATAAGCAGCCAACTTGCCAACATCCCACTGTACACCCTGGCAATGACTAAAGCTGCGATCCAGCTCAGTAATGAGAACACCTCCTTAATCAAGCCACGCCAGAGGCCATACAGGCTGGATATGCCTGTTACCACCAAGATTGCCACGTCGACTTCATTCATGAGCAGCGATTACACCGCCTCTGCCAGGGTGCTGGACTCAAAGCTGTATCATTTCGTAAGCGACAACCATGCCCGCGAGCTGAAACTGCGCCTGTAGCTCGGTCTGCGTCTCATCCGCCCTTGCCCGTACCACCCAGGGACCTACCAGCACTCTGCTTCGTCCGCCCTGATCGCCGACGACACTGCGAATATAGGCCTTATAGCCTGCACTTTGTAGCCTTGCCAATAAGTTCCTGGCATTCTCCACATCGGCGAAGGATGCCAGCTGCACCACCCAGGCCTGGGGCAATCCGGCTCGGTCGAGCTGCGGTACTTCACGACTGAATACCGGCTCAGATGTAGTTACCCCAACGGATTCGGGGGCGGCTTCCACCGCAACCGGGACCTCTGCACCAGCTGCGTCGTTACTGCCGGGCGACGCCAGCTCTGCTTCGCGTTCGGTTTCGGTTTCGGTTTCGGTTTCGGTTTCGGCAATTATTATGGGTCGACTCTGCACCGGCTCGGGCAAGATCGAAACCTGGGGTGAGTCCGGAATGCGGCTCGTCATCGCCGGCTCATAACTACCCTGACCGTCGAAGACGATGGGCAGAAAGATAAACGCCAGCGTCAACAGCACGACCGTACCAACAATTCTTTGTTTAGTACCCTGATTCAATTTACCAAACTCCAAGATCCCGGGCTTATCCCGGCCTCGTTACCATTACCGACTCTGGCTCTGCCAGGGCCGGTATTCGTCCGTCGCCTGGGTCAGATTACGTACCGCGGCCACGGTGTGAAACGAGCCCGTCACCAGGATCAATTCCTGCTCGCCAGCGCCATCGCAGGCCGCCCGATAAGCTGTTGTGACAGATTCGAAGCGTCGCAATTGCACCGTCCCCGCTGCCTTTTGCACGCGCTTTTCAGCTTCGGCTGAGGGCATGCTGCGGGCCTCATTAATCTGCGCAATATACCAGATGTGGAGGCAGGATTCTAAGGCAACTACCATATCTTCTATTTCTTTATCTGCCATCACCGCTATGACTCCAGTGATGCGCCCGATCTGTGGATGCTGCTGTCGCAAGCAGTGTAGATTGACGGCGAGCAATGCCGCCGCCGCCGCATTATGAGCGACGTCCAGCACCACCAATTTACCGGAGACTGTATCTCGACGTAATTCGAAGCGGCCTGGGAGGGCAACCGATTCCAGTGCCAAGCCGATGGCGCTATCGGCAACATCGAGGGGTAGTAATTTAATCGCCTGCAAAGCGGCCGCCACGTTGTCCAGCGCAAGTCTGGGCACCGGCAATGCCTCCAGTAGGAAGGCTATTTCGCCTGCACCCTGCCCCTGCCATTTCCAGTGGGCTTGGGAAATGGAAAGCGTGGCCTTGAAGTCTTTCTCGAGCATGAATACTTGCGCCCCGACTTCCCGAGCCCGGTCGAGAATGCTCTTGGGCGGATTATTGCTACCCAGTATCGCTGGGATATTGCCGCGCAGGATCCCGGCTTTCTCCCGTCCGATATTTTCAACGCCGCAGCCCAGCCAGTCCTCGTGGTCCCGGCTGATATTGGTGATAATGGCGATATCAGGATCGATAATATTAACGGCATCCAGGCGCCCACCCAAGCCTACCTCCAGCAGGGCCACATCGACTTGCGCCTGTTCGAATATCCATAGCGCCGCCAGGGTCGCGAACTCGAAATAACTGAGGGAATCGGCCCCGCGGCATGACTCGACTAATGCCAGTGCCGCACTCAATTTTTCGTCACCGCAGGACTGTCCATCGACCCTGAAGCGCTCATTAAAGCAGTGCATATGGGGCGATGTGTAGGCGCCAGTGCGATAACCGGCTTGTTGCAGTATCGCTTCCAGGCAGGCAACGCAGGAGCCTTTGCCGTTGGTACCGGCAACGGTAATCACATAGCGCCCTGGTCGAGTAAGGTGCATACGATCGGCAACCCGGTGGCTGCGATCGAGGCCCAATTCAATCTCTCGGGGATGTACAGCGGCAATGTGCTGGAGCCAGGAATCGAGGGAAGCTTGGCTGTTCTCGCTCATCGCCGCTTAAGTTACTTCAGGATTTGCCATGCTGGAAATACATTAGCTTTTCCAGTATGGAGGAAATTTTGACGCGCATGTCGCGGCGATGGAGGATCATATCGATGGCGCCGTGTTCTAACAAAAATTCACTGCGTTGGAAGCCTTCGGGTAGTTTGACCCGCACTGTCTGCCGAATCACATCCGGGCCGGTGAAGCCGACCAGGGCATTAGGTTCGGCGATGTTGATATCACCTAACATCGCCAGGGAAGCAGATACGCCACCGTAGACTGGATCGATAAGCACCGATATATAAGGTAGAGAATGCTGTTTCAGTCTTTCCAGTGCCGCCGAGGTTTTGGGCATCTGCATCAGGGAAATCAGCGCCTCCTGCATCCGCGCCCCACCACTGGTAGAAAAGCAGACCAGGGGCAATTTCTCCTCGATACAGGTATTTACCGCCTGGGTAAACTTCTCCCCGACCACGGCCCCCATGGAGCCACCGATAAAACCAAATTCGAAGGCTGCCACGATCACCGACGTAGCTTTTACCTGGCCTTTCACCACCACCAGGGCGTCCTTCTCACCGGTGCGTTTTTGCGCCGCTATGATCCTGTCCTTGTATTTTTTCAGATCCTTGAATTTCAGCAGATCGACCGGCTCCAGATCCGTATACAGTTCTTCCTGCCCGTCCTCGTCCATAAACAACTCGATACGGCGCCTGGCACTGATGCGCAAGTGATGGTCACATTTGGGACAGACATCATGATTTTCATCCAGTGATTTCTTGTACAGCACGGCATCGCAGCGGGGACACTGCTTCCAGATACCTTCCGGCACATTGGCCTTGGCTTTGCGCTTGCTCTGCCCTGATACGGTGGAGATAGAAGGTAATAATTTATCTATCCAACTCATATACTTACCAATATACACATAAAGTTACACGCTTTACTTAATGTTATCTATAGAATTTCTGACGATACTGATAATCTCAGCAACGTCATCGATGTGTGAGGCGCTATCTGTTATATCGGTTAATGTTGCGATCTGCTCAACCAGGGCACTACCGATAACGACGCCGTCAGACAGTGCCGCCATGGCGCGAGCGCTGTTTGCGTCTCTTATACCAAAACCGATGACGATGGGTAAATCGGTGAGTGCCCTTAGACGTTCGATATTGGCCTGTACTGAATCATAATCCGTCAGCGCGGCACCAGTTACGCCCTTTAGAGAGACATAGTAGAGGTAGCCACTGGTTTGCGCGGCAATCAGTTTGGCCCGTGCTGGACTGGTGGTGGGCGCCACCAGGAAAATCAGATCGATGTCTGCCCCCTGCAGCAGGGCATCTAGGTCGACAGCCTCGGCCGGCGGCATATCGACGACCAGGACACCGTCAACGCCGGTCTCTGCGGCCGCCTCCACGAAAGCCTCATAACCCATAATTTCCAGCGGATTTAGATAACCCATCAAAACTACCGGTGTGAGTGCATCCTGCTGACGGAAACGGCTTACCAACTGTAATACCTTGACCAGGCTGGTAGCCGACGCCAGGGCGCGCTCGACGCCGCGCTGGATTACGGGACCGTCTGCAGAGGGATCACTGAAGGGTACGCCCAGCTCGATGATATCGGCGCCCCTGATGACCAGGTCGTGCATGAGCGCAAGCGTCGTGTCCAGGTCCGGATCACCGGCAACCAGGTAAGGAATCAACAATTTGCGGCCAGACTCTGACGCCCGCGCGGTGGTCTCTCGAATACGACGCATAGGGGCTACAACTTGATTCCTTCGATGCGGGCCACGGTTTCTATGTCCTTGTCGCCGCGACCGGACAGATTCACCACCAGCGTCTGCTCCGATGCCATCTGCGCAGCCAACTGCATGGCGTAGGCTATTGCATGACTGGACTCCAGCGCCGGGATAATTCCTTCCAAGCGGGTCAGATCATGGAAGGCCTGCAATGCCTCTTGATCGGTGGCGCTAACATAGTGTACGCGCTTGAGATCCTTTAGCCACGCATGTTCGGGGCCGACGCCGGGGTAATCGAGTCCGGCAGAGATGGAATGGGTGTCCATAATCTGACCGGCGTCATCCGTCATCAGGTAGGTCCGATTGCCGTGCAGTACACCGGGAATACCGGCACTCAATGGCGCCGCATGGGCACCGGTCGCTAGTCCGTGTCCGCCAGCTTCGACGCCGTACATGGCAACTTCCTCATCATCCAGAAAAGGATGGAACAAACCGATAGCGTTGGAGCCGCCACCGACGCAGGCGACTAGAGCCTGGGGCAGTGCACCAGTTTGCTGCAGGGCTTGCGCCCGCGCTTCGCGGCCGATGACACATTGAAAATCACGCACCATCTGTGGATACGGATGGGGACCGGCCACCGTGCCGATAATATAATAGGTGTTGTCAACGTTAGTTGCCCAGTCACGCAGGGCCTCATTCATGGCATCTTTCAGGGTTCTCGATCCCGACTGCACGGCGACAACGTTCGCGCCCAGTAATTTCATGCGAAAGACATTGGGAGCCTGGCGTATTATATCCTCGGCACCCATATAAACGTGACACTCCAGGCCCAGCCTGGCGGCCACTGTGGCGCTGGCAACACCATGCTGTCCGGCGCCGGTCTCGGCGATGATGCGGGTCTTGCCCATGGCCTTCGCCAACAATGCCTGGCCGATAGTATTATTGATTTTGTGGGCACCGGTGTGGTTTAGATCTTCACGCTTCAAATAGATTTTGGCGCCAGCACAGACCTCGGTTAAGCGCTGTGCGAAGTACAGCGGCGAAGGCCGACCCACGTAATGCTTCAGTTGCACATCGTATTCACGCCAGAAGTCCCGTTCCTGCGAGAGCCTGGCGTAAACTTCGGCCAGTTCCTCTACGGCACTGATCAAGGTTTCGCCGACGAAGACTCCACCGTATGGGCCAAAATGGCCACTGGCATCGGGCCCGTCAAATGCCGATGTATTCACTTCGCTGTCAGTCACCCCTAGCCCCTGCTACGAACTTTTGCATCTTCTGTAAATCCTTAATGCCATGACGGGCCTCCACGCCACTGCTGACATCGACGCCGTAAGGCTGCACCTGTGCCACTGCTGTCTCCACATTAGCCGGGTCGAGACCGCCCGCCAGCACCAGCTTGACACCACATTGACGGCGAACCGCCGCTGCCACAGCCCAGTCAAATGTCTTGCCGGTGCCACCTGGTACTTTTTTATCGAAGCTATCCAGAAGAATCATCTCGGCGCCGGCATAATCACGTATTTTATCCAGCAGTAGTTCGGATTTTGCCCGCGTCGAAACAGCTATCGGTTCGTTTTCCTGTTGTTCCTGACCCACCTTGATTGCTTTCATATAAGGCAGGTCGAAAGATTCACAAAATGCGGCCGGTTCATCGCCATGAAATTGCAACATATCGAACAAGCCTGAGCCGGACACCTGCCTTACCTCTGCCGCGACCGGATCCACAAACAGGGCAACCACCCTGATCTTCCCGTTGAGCTCACGCAGAATCGGATACGCTGCGTCCAGCGTCATCGCCCGCGGGCTGCGAGCGAAGAACACCATGCCGATCGCACTGGCACCGAGTTCTACAGCCGCCACAGCGTCCTGTGGTCGGGTCACGCCACAAATTTTGATCCAGAGTCTAGACAAGACGAGCCTAGCGAGTCACGAAAGACTCGCATTCTATCAAATTCATCACTTATCGCCTATGCAAGCGCCTCAATAAAGCCCGGTGGGATGTACGCAGCTGTCAGTCCAGTCTGGTCCGGGTATGTCACCTGGGTCAGGTACAATCCAGCGGGCTTCGCCGTCACCGCCGCCCGGGTACGATCCTGGCCGGCGAGCAGATCGGCGATCCAGGTAGTGGGCCGTGAGCCGGCTCCGATTGCAAGCAAAGAGCCGACAATATTCCTCACCATGTGTTGCAGAAACGCATTCGCCTGTATGTCGATGACGATGAATGAGCCCAACGAAATGACGCGCACCGAAGTGACGTTTCGAAACGGTGTCCTCGACTGACATGCAGCCGCTCGGAAGGCGGAGAAATCCTGCTCGCCCAACAGCGCCTGTGCCGCCCCGTGCATCGCATCGACATCCACAGGGCGCCGAACGTGAAGCACTCGCTGCGCAAGTATCGCCGGTGCTGTCTCCCGCTGTTGAATTATATAGTTGTAGCGTCTGGCCGTGGCTGAAAATCTGGCGTGAAAATCAGGCTCCATCACCCTGGCATCGAGGATACGAATACTCGATGGCAGCAGAGAGTTGCAGCCTGTAACCCAGGCCTTCCTGCCCCTATCGATGGCACAATCAAAATGTAACACCTGGCTCGTTGCATGGGCTCCGGCATCGGTGCGACCGGCGCAGATAACCGTAACCCGATGATCCGCCACCCTGGCAAGTGCAGTTTCGACCTCCTGTTGGATGCTCGCCTGCGACGCTGAATCTTGTCGTTGCCAACCACAATAGCCGGCACCATCGTACTCCAGGGTGAGGGCAATTCGTTGATCAAGGGTTCGGAGATTGTCGGATTTCGGCACGATTGAGGGCGCGAAGGAGCGGCGGCTTAGTCTGAAAGCTTGTCCAGGGACAGCAGCAACTTCCCGGCTTCGGTGACCTGTTCTTCAGAGCCCTCTTCTATTACTTCCAGCAGGATTTCCTTGGCACCCTCGACGTCACCCATTTTCTGATAGGCATAGGCGAGTTCTAATTTCGTGGCAGACTCATCACCGGGTAGCAATTGCACCTCTTCGATATCATCGACGAATTCAATCTCCATCTCATCATTATCGACGAACCCCAGGTCATCATCGAGGTCTTCGGTTTCTTGCTCTGAGGCGGAGGCTGCATCGGCTGAAATCTCTTCCTGCTGATCGGCTTTGGCAGCGACACCTTCGCCGAGATCAAATTCAATCTCTATCGCGTCATCTGTAATTTCTTGATCGTCGATCGCAGCTTCCTCTGCCTCTTCTTCCTGCTCTTCTACATCGGCGTCGAACTCCTCGATGTCTGCTTCCAGCGTCTCCGCCTGGTTATCAGTTTCTTCGCCGCCTTCGTCCTTTTCGTCGGCATCAGGCCCATCCCCACTTTGGGAACTCTCAGCTTCAGCCTCATCTCCACCCGGATCGAAGCTGAGTGACATATCATCGGCTTCGAAAGATTCTGCGTCGCCGAGAGCATCTTCGTCTGTTGGTAGCGGAGATGCTTCTTCGACGGCCTCATCGGCTGCATCCTCATCGTTGTCTTCTATACCATCAAATACGCCCGGGTCGATTCTTAAGTCATCGAGAAATGAAGCAGTTGCTGTCAAATCTTTTTCGTCATCGCGCCTGTCGCTTTTTGTTTCTGTTTCTGTTTCTGCCTCTTCTTCATCCAGTTCCTCATCGATGTCTGCCGAATCTCCGTCCTCGGCTTGCTCCGCGACCGTTTCAGCTTCATCTACTTCGATGGCAACCTCAAATTCATCGCCTGCCAACTCATCGAATTCATCATCTTCGAGTTCGGCGGCCCGGTTTCTACGCAACAGCAGTAGCACCAAAATCAGGATCACCAGGACCACGCCAAATCCCAGCAGCAAAGTGTTGCCCATCAGGCTTGTCGCTGGAGCCACCGGTGCTGCTATTTCTGCTTGCAGGACTGCCTCCGCAGCGGCGATCTCAGCCGCCTGCGCCAGGCCCTCCTGCAGCGCGGCCAATTGCAGATCCTGCAAGCGAATAATTTCTTCAGCAGCCACGATCTGGGCTTCTACCTCCGCCAGTCTCGAGTTCAAATTTTCTCTTTCGACTGCGGCCCGATCTGCCTCTTCTTGTTGCACCGCCAACTGGATTTCCAGCTCTGCAATACGCTGATCCAGTTCCGCATTTTCTTCCTCGATCAGCATCGATGACTCGGTGTCGGTTGCGGCGACATCGTCATTGCCGCTGACTACACTAAGTCGCCCCTGAGGAACGTCAAGCTGTTCCGGTATAGTCACGCCCGGGCGAACCTGCGGGGCGATATCAGAAACTGTCTCTGTGACCGTGGTATTGATTGTTTTCACTACCGCTGTTTTTGCTTCGGGAGTCTCCGCAACATCGATAAGGTCCGTGTCGGTCTCCTCGACTTCTGCTGTCGGCTCAGGCGGTGGCGAAACTTCGACCAACTGCAGCGGTGGTGAGACCGGTGTCGCTATTGGGGGCCTAATGTCGTCTGCCATGGGCTGCACGAAGGGCTGAGCTACCGTGCGCGATGGCGCCTGTAATATTGGACTTATGGATTGTCGAACCGAAGCCGAAATTCGTTGATCATCGAATACCGGTAAATCCAGCAGTACCGTGTGTTCGCTGAGCAACCGACCGTTCGGCCACCGGGTTTCCAGAATGAAGCTTAGATAGGGTTCACCCACTAGCTCACGAGAAGTCAGCAGGACGTAATTACCTGCAGCGCTGGATTCAAGACTGAATCTGACATTTAAGAGAAAGCCGACGCGCTCTAGGTTGAAACGTTCGAAATCGTCCGGTGGGGCCATCTGAATGACGAGTTCATCGAGTCGGGTACCACCTAGTTTCAGGACTTCGATGCGTACGCGCAGGGGCTGATTCAAAGTGGAATCCACCGAAATGGTTCCCAGTCCCAGGCCAGAAACCTGTGTCGCCATGCTAGCCAACAAGATGCTCAGAATGACGGCGGTTTTACGTAGCATAGTCCATTTTCCCTGAAACGGGTTTCATCGCCTGATGGTAGTTATCTGTGGCTGACCTCGGAATCCAGTTTCTTTGGGCAGTGAATACTACTGTATCGATTTGAAAATTATCAAGAAAGTCTCTTCACTACAGCGAGCAAGTATTCATTATAAATAGCTTTTTATCAACTCTTCAGCGATCTGAATTGAGTTAAGAGCTGCTCCTTTTCTCACGTTATCTGCCACTACCCACAGGTTTAAACCATTGGCAAAGGAGATATCCTGCCGGATTCGTCCCACAAAAACTGAATCCTTGCCTGCCGAATCGTGCACCGCAGTGGGATACTTGCCATCACTATGCTCATCGATGACGGTGATTCCAGGCGCTGCCGCCAGCAATTCCCGGGTGGCTTCGGCGCTCAGCGGCTCCCGGGTTTCTATCTGCACCGCCTCGGAGTGGCCATAGAATACGGGTACCCGCACACAAGTAGCGCTGACCTCGATGCTATCATCAGCGAAAATCTTGCGAGTTTCCCAGACCATCTTCATCTCTTCTTTGGTATAGCCGTTGTCCATGAATACGTCGATTTGCGGTAAGGCATTGAAGGCGATCTGGCGCGGATATACCTCCCATTTCGCCTCCCGGCCATTTAGCAACTCGGCCGTCTGTCCGGCTAACTCCTTGATCGCTGATTTACCGGTTCCCGATACCGCCTGGTAGGTCGCCACACTGATGCGCTTGATGCCGGCGATATCGTATATTGGCTTCAGGGCGACCACCATCTGGATCGTCGAACAGTTGGGATTGGCGATGATATTCCGGTCTCGATAGTCGGCGATGGCCGCTGCATTAACTTCTGGGACCACCAGGGGAATGTCGTCCTCATAGCGAAAATGGGAGGTGTTGTCGATGACCACACAGCCAGCCTCAGCAGCTTTCGGGGCATATTGTTCTGAGACGCTGCCACCAGCAGAGAACAGACCGATCTGGGCCTGGTTAAAATCAAATTCCGCCAGATTGCCGACAATATGGCGCTTATTCCGGTACATCAAGCTAGTGCCGGCGGAGCGCTCGCTAGCCAGTGGGAACAGCTGGTCGACGGGAAATTCGCGCTGTTCGAGGATTTCGATTAATGCCTCTCCTACCGCACCCGTAGCGCCTACTACGGCAACATTGTAGCTACTCATTTCGTCTCTCTCTATCTAAGCTGTTCGGCTCTTCGCCGATTATAGGGGTGTTTTATCAGCTTTGGCAGTCTGCTCGGAGCTGAAATACCAGGGAGATGATTGCCGCCAGCGCTGCTCAAATTCACGTATGACTTCGGTGTCCTCGAGAGTAAGACCAATATCATCGAGTCCCTCCAGCAGACAGTGCTTGCGAAATGGATCCACCTCGAAGCCCAGGGTAGTACCATCTGGCTTCGTGATTAACTGTGACACCAGGTCCACAGTCAACGCATATCCTGGGCTCGCCAGCACCTCTTGAAACAAGCCGTCGATGGTCTCCCGCTTCAATACGATGGGCAACAGGCCGTTCATGAAGCAATTATTGAAGAAAATATCGGCGAAACTGGGTGCCAGAATGACCCGGAAGCCATAGTCCTCCAGTGCCCAGGGCGCGTGTTCTCGGCTGGAGCCGCAGCCAAAATTATCCCGACCCAATAACACGCTGACACGCTGATAACGGGCCTGATTCAGTACGAATTCCGGGTTAACGGGTCGCTGGCTGTTGTCTGTGTCTGGCTCCCCCCGATCCAGGTAGCGGTGTTCGTCAAACAGGTTGACACCAAAACCAGAGCGCTTAATGGATTTGAGGAACTGTTTCGGGATGATGAAGTCGGTATCGACATTATTTCGATCCAGCGGCAACACCAGCCCTTCATTTTTTATGTATTTTCTCATGTTTGTTATTTAACAGTATGATATATAGAGGAATTTATTTAATCATTAGATCTTTCGAACATCGACAAAGTGCCCAGCAATGGCCGCAGCAGCCGCCATGGCGGGACTCACGAGGTGAGTTCTGCCACCAAAACCCTGCCTGCCTTCGAAGTTACGATTGGAGGTGGATGCACAATGCTTGCCCTCTCCCAGCTGATCTGCATTCATGGCCAGGCACATAGAACAGCCCGGCTCTCGCCACTGCAGGCCTGCAGCGATGAAGATCTGATCCAGCCCTTCTTCCTCCGCCTGTTTTTTCACCAATCCGGAGCCAGGCACGACCATCGCCAACTCCACGTTGGCGGCGACTCGTTTGCCTTCCACAATCCTCGCCGCTTCCCGCAGATCTTCGATTCGCGAGTTGGTGCAGGAACCAATAAACACGCAATCCAGTTGGATATCCTTGATCCGGGTGCCGCCCTCTAGACCCATATATTCGAGGGCCTGCTCGATGTTGCTGCGCTTGCCGACATCGGCCTCGTCAGCGGGATCGGGAATCTGCCCACTGATAGGCGCGACCATCTCTGGCGATGTGCCCCAGGTAACTTGCGGCTCGATCGCTTCGCCCGTTAACTCCACCACCAGATCGAATTGCGCATCCTCATCGCTACGTAACTGGCGCCAAGCCGCCACCGCTTCCTTCCACGACTCTCCGGTCGGGGCCAGCGGTCGACCCTTGATGTAATCCAGTGTGGTTTCATCCACGGCGATCAAGCCGGCCCGGGCGCCGGCCTCGATGGCCATGTTGCACACAGTCATGCGGCCTTCTACGGACAGTGAACGAATGACATCTCCAGCAAATTCAATGGTATAGCCAGTTCCTCCTGCCGTGCCAATTTTGCCGATGATGGCCAGGACCACATCTTTTGCGGTGACTCCCGACTGCAGCGATCCGTCAACCCGCACTAGCATGTTCAGCGCCTTCTGTTGCATCAAGCACTGAGTTGCCAGCACATGCTCTACCTCCGAAGTGCCGATACCATGGGCTAGAGCACCGAGGGCGCCGTGTGTCGAGGTGTGGGAATCGCCACAGACTATGGTCATACCCGGTAGCGTAGCACCCTGTTCCGGGCCTACCACGTGAAGGATTCCCTGGCGCTGATCATCCATAGTCAGCTCAAAGATACCGAATTCACGGCAATTATTGTCCAGCGTAGCCACCTGAATCTTGGATACCGGGTCCTTGATACCCTCGAGCCCCTGCCTGCGCTCTTCGGTCGTGGTCGGCACATTGTGATCCGGCGTCGCGTAATTGGCATCGGCGCGCCATGGTTTGCGACCCGCAAGTCGCAAGCCTTCGAAGGCCTGGGGTGAGGTAACCTCATGAATCAGATGGCGGTCAATATAAATCAGCGCGGTACCATCCTCGCGCTGTTTTACCAAGTGTGCGTCCCAGATTTTGTCGTACAGGGTATTAGCAGTCATAGTGCTTACCAATTTTACTTCTTTACAATTATATAACTGTTTAACTATTTAACTATTTAACTTGTTATTAATACAAATAAATTAGAATAAAATTCGGCTGCAGATGACAGCATAGCGATGTTAGATGGGCTTAGCCGATGCCTTGCGCTGCACGCCGATCTGGCCTCGATCTCGCAAAAAATGGTCCATTAACACCATCGCAATCATCGCTTCTGCGATCGGGGTAGCGCGAATGCCGACGCAGGGATCGTGCCGCCCGGTGGTGACCACTGTCTCTGTCTCGCCGTGAATATTAATCGTTTTTCCGGGAATTCGAATGCTCGAGGTCGGCTTCAGGGCAATACTGGCGATGATATCCTGACCACTGGAAATACCCCCGAGGACGCCGCCAGCATTGTTGCTGAGGAAACCACTCGGCGTAATTTCGTCCCGATGCTCAGTTCCCTTCTGGTTGACTGCGGCAAACCCGGCACCCAATTCAACACCCTTTACTGCGTTGATGCTCATCAATGCCTTGGCCAGGTCTGCATCCAGTCTATCAAATATGGGTTCGCCGAGCCCCGCCGGCACCTTGCTGGCACAGATAGTGATACGCGCCCCGATGGAATTGCCTTCCTTGCTCAGCGCGGTCATAAACTCTTCCATCGCTGCCACTTTGGAGGCATCCGGACAGAAGAACGGGTTGCGGGCGATCTCATCAAAATCAACGGAATCGATAGCGATAGGACCCAACTGGCTGAGATAACCCCGGATTTGCGTCCCGCACTCCTGCTTCAGGTATTTCTTGGCAATTGCACCGGCGGCCACCCGCATCGCAGTCTCTCGCGCCGAAGCCCGCCCACCGCCACGGTAGTCGCGGATACCATACTTCTTCCAGTAACTGAAATCCCCATGGGCTGGCCGAAACTGATGCTTGATCTTGCTGTAATCCCGGGGGCGCTGATCCGTATTTTCAATCAGCAGGCCAATCGGCGTGCCCGTGGTCTTGCCCTTGAAGACGCCAGAGAGAATTTGAACAGCGTCTGCTTCCTTGCGTTGGGTAGTAAAGCGTGACTGTCCGGGTTTTCTTCTATCCAGATCTGCTTGCATATCCTCAGGAGACAGAGGCATACCGGGTGGGCAGCCGTCGACAACGCAGCCGAGTGCCGGGCCGTGGCTCTCACCAAAGCTGGTAACTGTAAAAACCTTACCGAAGGTATTCCCTGACATATGAAACCCGATGTTTGAAACTCAGTACTTGAATCTACATTGCGGAAGCTAAAGGCAGGCCTGCGAAAAGCAGAGCATTGTACACTAAGGAGCCTCTGATAAACTATTCAATATCTCTGGGTGACCTGAAGCCTGCTTATGTCAGGCGCAATCTGCCGTTACTGCTTCCGCTCCCGACTCACGCGGCAGGCCAGAGACTTTGAATAGTTTATCAGGGGCTCCTCAAGCCTTGGTACTGCCGTAACTGGTTCCTGGTCAGGGCTAACACCCCCTCGCCACCGTGGGCAAATTCCAGCCACTCTAGAGGCACTGCCTTCAATCGCGTGCTTAATTGCTGGCGAGAGTAGCCGACTTCCATAATCAGCACACCGTCCGCACATAGGAAATCGGCCGCCTCATGCAATATCTTAAGCGCTAATGCCAGCCCGTCATCTTCGCTAAGCAGCCCCAACACCGGTTCGTGACAGTATTCCTCAGGCAAGGCTGCAATTTCTTGTCTTGACACATAAGGAGGATTGGAAATTATCAGATCGTAAGGTCCTGTCAAAGCCGAAAATAAATCCGATCTCAACACCGAGACCCGTGGCGACAACTTATGCAGTGCTACATTTGCCATCGCCAGCTCGCAAGCATCCGCGCAAAGCTCGGCCAGTTCTACCTCACAGCCAGGGAAGCGTAGCGCACAGCTAATGCCAATACAGCCACCTCCGGCGCACAGATCCAGCACTCGGGCCGGAGCCCGTTTAAGTAGGGGTCGAAATTTCCGATCGATCAATTCCGCTATCGGCGACCTGGGTATCAACGCCCTGGAGTCACAAAGAAACTGATGACCACTAAACCACGCCTTGCCCACCAGATAGCCGACCGGAATCCGCTGTTCCACTCTGGCCTTGACCAATTCATCCAGCCAACAAAGTTCGCTGTCAGCCAGCAAGCGACCCGGCGAATTTGCTTCCGCATCGAAACTCAAACTGAGGGCACCATATACCAGGTACACGGCTTCGTCGAATGGATTGTCAGTGCCGTGGCCATAATACAAATCCGACTGCCCGAAACGGTCGGCCAGCTTGTCGATGTAGGACTGGACTGTAACAGTTGACACGTTTCCTATCCCCCGGGGTCCATCATGCAGTTAAGGCGCCGAGCAGGAGCAATCGTTATTGATCAAGATCTGCGGATTGGCCATGAAAAACACTTTACCCACATTGATCCTTATCGTAGGGTAGCCATCATTTATTATTTCGAGGCGCATTGACAGACAATGGAACAAGAATACCTGAACATAATCAAAGCGATCGGAGAAGACCCCAAACGACCAGGTCTCGTCGATACCCCGAGACGAGCCGCAAACGCGATGCGTTTCCTCATGCAGGGTTATGGTCTGGATATCGATGCCGTCATTCGTGATGCCCTGTTTCCATCCGACTCTGACGAAATGGTAATTGTTAAAAATATTGAACTCTACTCGATGTGCGAACATCACCTGATGCCCTTTATAGGTAAGTGCCATGTGGCTTACTTACCCAAGGGCAAGGTCATCGGTTTATCAAAACTGGCACGCATCGTAGATGCCTTCGCACGAAGGCTACAGATTCAGGAAAATCTGACCAATGACATTGCCAACTGTATACTTCAGAAGACCGCTGCCGCCGGTGTCGCAGTTATCATCGAGGCTCAGCACATGTGCATGATGATGCGGGGTGTGGAAAAACAAAATTCCGTGATGACCACATCCTGTATGCTGGGGGCGTTTAGAAACAGTCACAGCACGCGCAGCGAATTCCTGTCGCTACTGAAATAACCGGGGCCTATTTCAATACCAGTTCGACTCGCTGCTCGCAAGCGCTGCCGACACAGACTGGTGCCAGCGGCCCGACTCCCTGCGCACTGATTCTGCTGGCATCGATGCCACGATCGATCATCACCTGCCTTAACAGCTTTGCCCTTGCCAACGACCGAGTCAAGAGCTCAGCTACGGAGCCGACTGCACGCAGGTGGGCGACCAGGTAGATTTGCAGGGAGGGAACCTGGTTCATGAGTTCAACCATCAGGCCGAGTTCGCCTTCTGAAATTAGCGAGTCATCGGCCCCAAAGCTAACCCCGGACATGGCCACACTGCCTCGATCTTGCAGGCTCTTCGTCAGTCTATCGATGTCACTTACATCGTCTCGCGATGGCTCCCGGGCAGCTTCGACTATCTCGAGATAGGCATAGAGCCGGCGGTTGCCCCTGGTGATAATATAAAGCGCGATACTCGGGTCCGTTTCCAGTCCTGCTCCGGCGCGTATGGCGAGATAATATTGATTGCGTTCCGGACCATAGAGGATGCGATTCCTGAAAATATCATTCGCCCAATAATTGCTGCTGCCACAGGCGCGGCCTTCGCAGGCGAAGAGTTGGGTGTAATTGACTTCATCGATCTGATCCAGGTAATACTGATAGACATCGGCACCGGTGAATTCCCCGGAAACCTCGTAGGTTATCCTGGTTACGTTGCCCCGTATCCTTTCAGAGTTCTCTGGTACTACCTGCCCTCGCGTTCGCTGCAAGCTACCCAGAACCAAACGGTAATTGACATCTTCGCTGTATTCAACACTGTTGATTTCAGAATCCGGGAATCTGGCGAGCAGGGGATGGTCATCGAAGCCGCTTTCAGTCAACTGTGGCTGCGACATTGCGACACTCGCCATGAGGACACCGGCGATCGGAAGCATTAAATTTTTGAGCAAATTATTAATCGAGGAATTCATGGCTCCATCGTATATTTTATTTCCACGCAACCCGGAGCGATAACATTCTTCTCCACACAGACCAGGGTGCTATATCCACGTCCAGCGCGCACACTCTTTCCTCACCATGGCACGGAACTACATTACACGGTTACGGCTGAACTCTTGATCCTCAGGACTGCCCCACTCTCATCTACAATTCCGCGGTAAAGCAAGCCTATTAGCACTGCCAATCCTGCCTTCATTTAATCATAGTCACGCTGGCATCATTATTAGCACACACTTTGACTCACCTTACCAATTTTTTAGAGGCTGCTTTTTTAGCAGTTTTTTTCGATGCTGTTTTCTTCGCGGCCGTTTTCTTCGGTGCGGGGGGCGCTGCTACCTTTTCCTCCTCCTTGTCCACCTCACGATTTCGGGCCGGGGCTTGTGCTTCCGCCTGCTCACCACCTCCTGGAAAGTTGGAGAAAGGAAAGGGCTTGGTTTCTGAGTTGTAGGTAACAAATTCCAGTATCTGCGAAACATAGACGGTGAGCGCGCTGCCGAGAATCCTGAGATTCTCGTTTTCCTCGCCCGTTAACACGGCAAATAATGCCTGTGCAACCATCAGCACCAGGATTACCGGCGCGATAATGAGGTACAGAAAAACCGCGAAAGCGAGCATGAAAACCACTCTAACCCAGGCCGATGGCTCTCTCAAATTATTAACGATATCTTCATATTTTTCCGACATGACTATTCCTCACGACTTAGTATTTTCTCTTCTGGAGCGGCGAATTCCACATCCAAATTCCGTTCGCTCAACATCAAGGAGGAGATTATATTGCTGATCGATTGCCCTTTATAGATAACCTGATACAGCGCGCTAGCTAGAGGCATGTAGACACCGAGTTCGTTCGCTCTCTCCACCACCAGTTTAACTGTATTGATGCCTTCTGCCACCTGACCGACTTCGGCGGCAGCCTCTTCTACGGATTTACCTTGCCCCAAGGCGAAGCCAATACGGTAGTTACGACTCAACGCGCTGGAACAGGTGACGACGAGATCCCCGACGCCGGACAGCCCCAGAAAAGTCATGGGGTCGGCACCCAGTTCACGACCAAATCTGGCCATCTCGGCCAAAGACCTAGTCACCAGCATGCTATTAGTGTTGTGACCCATGCCTATGGCGACGGCGGCACCGGCAATGATCGCGTAAATATTCTTCAGGGACCCGCCCAGTTCAACCCCAAACATATCATCATTTGTATAGACCTTGAAAAATTCCGATTTCAGAACATCCCTGACCAACTCCCTGACGGCATCATGACTGCTGGCTATCACTGTGCCAGTGAGATGTTTGCTGGCGATTTCCTTGGCCAGGTTTGGTCCGCTCAACACACCAACCCTCGCCCGGGGCAACTCTTCGGTGAGGATCTCACTCATTAGCTTGAATGTGCCGGGTTCGATACCCTTGGTGGTACTGACCAGCATGGCTCGCTCGGGCACATGGGCTGCCACGCTATTTACTACCTGCCGGAACGAGGAACTGGGGACGGCGACAAAAATGATATCGCTGCCGGCGACGGCGGTCCCCATATCGGCGCTGGCAATGACCTTCGGGTGGAGCTCATAGCCTGGTAAATACTGTGGATTTTCGTGCTGCCGGTTGACGTCGTCAATCACCCGCGCACTGCGCATCCAGAACATGACATCGTGGCCATTCTGGGCGGCAATATTGGCTAGTACAGTGCCAAAGCTGCCACCACCAATTACAGAGACCTTACTAGCTGGCATTCGTTCTCCAGTGCTGCCAAATCACGCCGCGCCCATAATAATCTGATTACTCGCGAATACCAACAGGCAGCGATCTGTGTCGCGCTATCACCGTGGGCCGCCGCACGACTCGTCGAATCGACGTGGTGCGAAAAGCGGTGTTTAATTTCCACACCAGCGGCAACGTTTCATTCTACCGCCGGCTTGCCATGTTCGCCTCAACTACCACCGACCATCAGTGCGATCCGATTGGACTGGAAAAACACCAGAGCATCATAGATACGATCCGAGACCGTCTTCGGTGTGATGGACGCACCGACAAACTGGTCATATTCATTATCCGCAGATAGGGTTTGCCAATTGATCCCCAGGATGTCCTGCAGCAAATCATTGTCATAGTTCAAGCCCGGGAGTAATTGCGGCAGATTACGTCGATCGAATTCTAGTTTGCTTGCCAGTACCCCGCTCGCACTGAGCCAGTTGAGTCCCGCCAATAGCATAATTACGACAGCCAGGAGAGCAAGCGAAAGCAGGTAACGTCGGCCGTATGTTTGTGCAGAAAGCTTCATGTCAGTGGCGATAAGGCAATAGCGCGCTAGATTCCATACAACGAAAATTAATCGGCTCCGGCCGCGGCTTTATGCCGACAACAGGCTGGCATTAGATGAAGGCAGCAACGGTTTCGATCAAGGTCATGAGCCGCGCGGGATAAACACCCAGCAATAGCAGCAGCAGGAACAGGATGGTGAGCACACCATAGGCGCCCAGGTTTTCGTTAGCGGCACTGGAAAATTGTGGACGCGTTGGCGCCGGCAACAACAAGTGATAAACGATTCTTAAATAGTAGAACAGGCCGATGCCACTGCCAACTACCAGCACCAGTAACAGCACCCACAAGGCGGACTCTACACCGGCGAAGAACAGATAGAATTTTCCGATAAACCCGATCGTGAGCGGAATCCCCGCCAGGGACAACAGCATCCCAGTGAAGATGAGGGCAAGCCAGGGGTCGCGCCAGAACAAGCCCTGATAATCCGAGACCAGATCGAATTCCTTCTCGCTTGATGAGACCACCGAAGCCACCCCGAAGGCCCCGAGGGACATGATCATATAGGCCAATAAATAAAAAGTCACTGCCTCTATGCTGATTGTGCTGGTGGCAAAATAACTCGCTATCACCGCGATGATCAGATAGCCCATGTGCGCAATCGAGGAGTAGGCGAGGATGCGCTTCAGGCTATTCTGTAATAATGCCAGGACATTGCCGGCGAGAATGGAGAGCACAGCAATCAATGAGAACACGATCATCACGGCTTCGTAACGTAGCGCTTCCGTTACTATCACGAACCGTAGCAGCACCACGAACATCGCCGTCTTGCCTATCGTTGCCAGATAGGCCGTCGCCGGCAGCGGCGAACCCTCATACACGTCCGGGGTCCACATGTGGAATGGGGCCAGGGATAATTTAAAGGCCATGCCCGAAATTAATAGCAGCACGCCCACGATCGCATAGCTGTCACTGAGACTGACGGCGGCATCACTGTCTAGGCTGGAGAATGCCAGGGTCCCGGTCTGGGCGTAAATCAGCGCCATGCCAAACAACATAAAGCTGGAAGAAACCGCGGATAGTACCAGGTACTTCACCGCCGCTTCGAGGGGATACTTTGCCGACTCTTTGCTGTGTAGCGGATACGCCACCATGCCATACAGGGACATGCTCAGTGTTTCCAGTCCCAAAATGGTGCTGACGAAATGATTGCTGCTGACCATGACGATTGCGCCCACCGTGGCGATGACCAGCAGCAGGTAATACTCATCCTTGTCATCGTCCAGCCTCGACAGATAAGGATAACTAAGAATGACGATGACCATAGCGGCGGCACAGCAGACTGCGGTGAAGAACAGACTGTATTGATCTATGATCAAAAGCGGTGTTAGCTGCTGGTTCATTGTAGGCATCATCAGCACTGCTACCACGGTGGCTAATAACAGCCCGCTTAATGCGATCACCACAGTCACTTTATGGCTGCGACGAATTCCAATCTGCAGCATCAGCAGCACCGCGGTGGAGCTGACGATAAGCAGTGGCAGTAAAGGAACTAAGTCGGCTAGAGTCATTGTCATAATCAGTTTTGAACCACCGTGCTAACAAGCTCCTGGGTCCCGGCCAATAATCCCTGCAAGGCTGTAGCAGTCAGGTCGAGAAAGGATTGCGGATACATGCCCATCCACACCAGCCCCAGGATCATGGCGCCAAAATAGGCCAGCTCGCGGCGGCTCAGGTCGCTAAGATGGCTGTCATTAAATTTCGAATTCGAATATTCGCCGTGAAATATTTTCTGAATCACCCACAGCGAATACACCGACGCAAAGATCAAGCCAAAGGTGGCAAGCACCGTCATCGGCAGGTTGGATTGGAATGCCCCCAGCAGGGCCAGGAATTCGCCGATAAAATTACCAAGACCCGGCATCCCTAATGCTGCAATCGAGAAAAACAGTGCCACCGCCGACATCCGCGGAACCTTCGCCCAGAACCCGCCCATGTCACGCATATCCCTGGTGTGGATTCGGTGCTGCAGAGAGCCGGCTAACATAAATAGTGCGGCTGCGCTGAGGCCGTGGGCAAGCATCGTCATCACCGCGCCCTGTAATGCAATCTCATTCCAGGCATAAACCCCTAACAACACGAAGCCCATGTGGCTGACGCTGGTGTAGGCAATCAAACGCTTGAGGTCGGTTTGCGCAAACGCCACCTTGGCGCAATACAAAATACTGAGGGCAGCCAGGGCCATTGCTATCGGCGCAAAATTCAGCGATGCAACAGGAAATAGCGGCACTGCGAAACGGATCAGCCCGTAAGCACCCGTCTTCAACAAAACTCCCGCCAGGATGACACTGCCGGCGGTGGGGGCCTGGCTGTGGGCGTCGGGCAACCAGGAGTGAAACGGCACGATAGGTAACTTGGTGGTAAAGGCAACGAAGAATCCCAGCATGATCCACATCTCGACAGCCGAGCTGGTGGTTACCCTCAGCAGGTCGAAATAATCGAAACTGAAAAAGCCGAACTGAATATAGTGAAAATAGGCCAGGGTCAGAATTGCAACCAGCATCAACATGCCGGTGACCTGGGTAAACAGGAAGAACTTCATGGCGGCGTAATTTTTGTTTTCATGGCCCCAGATCGCGATGATGAAATACATGGGGATTAACATCACTTCCCAGAAGAAGAAGAACAGGAATAAATCCAGTGCAGTAAATACACCCAGCACCCCTGCCAAGGTCCAGAGCAAATTAAAATAGAAGAATCCCGACCGCTCGGTGATTTCAATCCAGGCCGAGCCCACGGCGATTATGCCGAGGAATGCCGTTAACAATAGCAGCAACACGCTCAAGCCATCGGCGGCGAGGTGAAAGGAAATGCCAAATCGAGGCAACCACTGGACATTTAATGCAACGATCCAGCTACCATCGGCACTATCACCGCCTAACAGGGTCAACATCAGCAGCAAGTCCAGCACCAGCGCAGCCAGGGCGATCACCCGGGGTAATTTAGAATCCAGACGCTCGGATAGCCAGGCCAGTACCCCACCCAGAAAAAGAATGCCGATCAATGCCACCAGTATCACAGCATCACCCCCAGAGTAATAATCACCACCAGACCAGCCGCCATACTGAGAGCATACCAGCCAAGGTATCCGGTTTGCGTCCGGGCCAGCATCAAATGTGCGGTGCGGGTAATAGAGACAAGCAAGGCATAAAAGCCATCGATCAGGTCACTCCTGTTAATCCGCGCCAAGTAGAGGAAGGGATTAACGAAGATCCACTGGTACAGGGCATCCATTCCCCAGCCGCTGAACCAGAACCGGTGTAGGGAGTTTGCCACTCGGTTCGTCATTAACTTGTCCACATCGAAGACCTTGCTCATGTAAAACAGGTAGCTGATGCCAATACCCATCAATGGCGCAGCGATCATGAAACCGTGCACCAGCAAGCTAACGTGTTCTTCCTCATGACCGGCGCCCTGACTGAAGACAGCATCCAGCGGCACCTGAATCCAGCCGCCAAGCAAAGCCAGCACCATCAACACTATCAATGGCACAGCCATACTCAAGGAAGCCTCTTCTTTCGCTTCATGATGTGCTTTGCTGTCGCCGAAAAACACCACGAACACCAGTCTGAAGCTGTAGATTCCGGTAAAGAAGGCGCCGATGACACCACCGATCCAGAGCAGCAGGCCCGGACCCTCCACCGCCAGCGCGGCCAGCAGAATTTCATCCTTGGAATAAAATCCCGAAGTAAATGGCAGCGCCGCCAAGGCCGCGCTACCAATGATGAATGACCAAAAGGCAACTGGTAATTGTTTGCGCTTTCCACCCATTTTAAAAATATCATGTTCATGATGCAGGCTCAGAATCACGGTGCCAGCGGCGAGGAACAGCAGCGCCTTGAAGAATGCATGGGTCATCAGATGGAACACCGCCGCAGACCAGGCGCCGGCTCCCAGGGCAAGGAACATATAACCGATCTGACTGATGGTGGAATAGGCCAGGATGCGCTTGATATCGCGCTGGGTCATCGCCGTAAAACCGGCCATCAGCAGGGTGGCCAGGCCGACGAAGGCTACCAGCATCTGCACAGTCGGCGCCAGTTCGAACAGAACATGGGTGCGAGCAACCAGATAGACACCTGCGGTCACCATGGTGGCGGCATGGATCAGGGCGCTGATCGGGGTCGGGCCGACCATCGCATCCGGCAACCAGGTTTGCAGCGGCAGTTGTGCAGATTTGCCTACGGCGCCACCGAGTAACAGCAACGCCGCAGCAATCGCCAGCGGCGATCCCATTGCCCATTGTTGCTGCGCCGCCCCTAACATGTCTTGGATGTTGAGGGTCCCCAGCTGTGTAAACAGCAGAAACAGGCCGATAGCCATGGCCGTGTCACCGACCCGGGTCACGACAAAGGCCTTGCGCGCTGCGTAGCCGTTGTCAGGGTTTTCATACCAGAAGCCGATCAGGAGATAACTGCACAGGCCGACCCCTTCCCATCCCAGGTACAGCAGCACCAGATTGTCACCCAGTACCAACATCAGCATGGCGGCGACGAACAGGTTCATGTAGGCGAAGAATCTGCTATAGGCAGGGTCGTCAACCATGAAACCGGTGGAGTAGAGATGAATCAGAAAACCGACGCCGGTGATGATCAGCATCATTACAAGTGACAAGCCATCGAGGTAAAAATTAAACCCCGGCGTAAACTCACCAATCGCCATCCACACCCAGACTTCTTTTACGAAGTAGTCCTCGCCCGATGCCAGAAACTGGGCGGCGATAAGCGCTGCGCTCAGGAAGGAAAGTCCGACCGAACCGGCGCCGATGACGGCAACAATTTTCCGCGGCAGCGAGCCTCCGGTCAGCACCAGGGCTAAGAAACCCAGCAAGGGAAACGTGGGTAACAACCAGATCAAGTCTTGCACAGCACCCTCTTTCGCCGATCTCTATTAAACTGTTCTTGCACGGATTTTCAGCCTTTCATTTCGCTTAGCACATCGATATCCACGGTCTTGAATTTTCGATACATCTGGATAATCAATCCTAGCCCAACCGCGACTTCTGCCGCCGCCAGGGTCAATATCATTAAAAACATGACCTGGCCGTCGGCATGTCCCCAGCGCGCAGAAGCGACGACGAAGGCCAGGCCACTGGCATTCAACATAACCTCGAGCGACATCAGAACGAAGACGATGTTACGTCGGGTCAAGACGCCAACGAGTCCCAGCGCAAATAAAATGCCGGCCAGGATCAAGCCATGTTCAATGGGAATCGATTGCATTGTTTTCTCTTTTGTTTCTACGCCTGCCGGTTCCGGGGTTTCTATTTTTTCGCAAGGTGATAGGCAGACACCAGGCCCGCCAGCAATAATATTGACGCCAGTTCAACGGCCAGCACATAGGGACCGAACAGCAGGGCGCTTACCTCAAGCACGCCAACTTCGTTGGGCACGATATCGACTTGAACCTCCCGCAGAACATAGAGCAATTGCACTAACAAGATCGCCGCCAGGCCCGCCGGCAGCGCCCAGTCTTTGGCAGCCATCCAGGCCTTTTCCTGGTCTGTCGTATGCTGCCCCATGTTCAGCATCATGATGACGAATAAGAACAACACCATGATGGCGCCGGCATAGACAATCGCTTCGAGTACCGCCACGAAGGGTGCGCCCAGGGAAAAGAACACCACGGCTACCGCCAGCAGCGACAAAATAAGATAGATCAAGGCATGGACGATATTGCTCTGCACTATCACCCCGACAGTCGAGACAACGGCCACGGTGGCGGCGATGTAAAAGAGAAACATCACGTCAATAAGCTCCTGATATCGACAGGGGCAGCTTCGTTAAGCGCTTCGCCCTTGTCCTTGCCCTTGATTGTTTTGCCCGCCACTTTATAAAAATTGTAATTGTGATACTTACCGGTGCCGCTGATCAGCAAATCCTCTTTCTCCCAGACCATGTCCTGGCGCACATATTCAGCCATTTCGAAATCCGGCGTCAGTTGAATCGCATTGGTAGGGCAGGCTTCTTCACAGAAACCACACATGATGCAACGGGAGAAGTTGATGCGAAAAAATTCCGGGTACCAGCGGCCGTCTTCGTCTTCGGTCTTCTGCAAAGCGATGCAGTCCACCGGACAGACCACGGCACAAAGGTTACAGGCGACACAGCGTTCTTCCCCGTCCGGGTCACGAGTGAGAATGATGCGACCGCGCCAGCGTGGAAACATATAGGGTTGTTCCTCCGGATACTGCACCGTGTCTGCCTTCACGAAGGCATGAGAAAATACGAGCCACAGCGTTCTAACCTGGCTAAGCAATGTATCTTTAATGAGATCAAACATGTTTCACCGTTCCTATCACTGTGTGCTCAATATTATTGCGCCGGTAACCAACAGGTTCAGCAACGACAGCGGCAGCAAAAACAGCCAGCCGTAGGTCATCAGTTGATCGTATCGTGGCCGTGGAATGGCCGCCCGCAGCAGAATAAAGAAAGCAATAAAACCGAAAGCCTTGATGGAGAACCAGATAATGGGTGGTAAAAAAGCCGGCCCCAACCAACCTCCAAAAAACAACACGGTGAGAAGAGACGCAATTAACACCAGTCCCAGATACTCACCGACGAAGAACATGCCGAACTTCATGCCCGAATACTCGGTGTGATAACCGGAGCAGATTTCCTGTTCCGCCTCCGGTATATCGAAGGGCAGACGGTGACTCTCGGCGATGCCGGCGATGAGAAAAATCACGAAGCCGATGAATTGTGGAAAAATGTACCAGCCGTCAGATTGTGCAATCACGATCTCACGCAGGTTAAAACTGCCGGACAGTGCCACCACACCCAGCAGTGAAATTCCCATGAAGACTTCGTAGCTCACCATCTGGGCGGCAGCTCTGAGCGCGCCTAACAGGGCATATTTATTATCTGATGACAGGCCACCAAGCATGACACTGTAGGCGCCAATCGAAGCCATCGCCAGCACGAACAGGATGCCGATATTGGAATCGGCGATACCCACACCCGGAGCGAAGGGAATCACCGCGAAGCTCATGAGGATCACTACCATGATGATCGCCGGCGCCAGTACGAAGCTCATTCTATCGGCAAATGGCGGAATCCAGTCTTCCTTGGTGAAAATCTTGATCATGTCGGCGGCGACCTGCAGCAATCCAAACCAGCCTACGCGGTTTGGTCCCAGGCGTTCCTGCCAGAGACTCAGCAGGCGTCGCTCGACCCAGATCAGCATGGCGGCTATGAAGATCACCAGCGCCAGGATGGCGCCGATATTAAGATAAGAACCTACTTCCCACGCCATGCTTAGTAATCCTCCAGCAAATCGCTGACGATCAGACCGCGAATGCCGCGCTCGCCGACTGGCGACTCGCTGCTGCCAATAGAGACAGTAGCTGGCAGAGAATGGGGATTGATGTCGCCATCACCACAATAAATCGCCACCACGCCCTCCGGCATCTTCGATCTGATGCACGCCACCACCGGAACTTCGATGCCATCCAGCGAGACCATGTCACCATGCTGTACGCCTTGGGCCTGGGCATCTGTCGGGGAGATGCCGATATAAGGATCCGTCATCCGTTGCTGAATCGAATCTGATCTGGCGCTTAATTCGTCACTGCCGAAAATCTGATGGGCAAGCACCACTTCCAGGGAGCCATCGACTACCTCTGTCGATGGGCTTGCGGGGGGCAGGTAAGCACCGCCGTTAGCCAGCTTCTCGATTAACTGAGTGCCGATATGTCCCTGTTTGAGTTTGCCGTTAACTTCTTCCTGGAACTTGCTGATCGACTGGTTGGAATTCCAACGCGGCGCCCAGGCCGAGGCCATGAAGGCGGCGTCTTTCTGCGCCGGAATGCCTTCCATGGAAAAAGCCATGACCGATTCTGAATCCACCGGCTGTTTCGGTTCATGGACGTCGAGGTTGGCCTTTATTGCGGTGCGCCCGCTATAACGCTGTGACTGCCGGGGGATTTTCATGCCGGCAACAAACTGGGCGGGGTCCGGCAATAACTGGCCCAGTTTGTCGAAGCCTCTGGCCTCGCTGGAACAGCGGTTAACCATGGTCTCGACATCACATTCCTGCTCACCATTGAGCCAGCGCCAGGCGGGTTTGGCGGCGCCATGATTCATGTGGACCTGAAAGCTGAGCTGCGCCCTGCCCTCGTAATTGACGTAGGTAGCCTCATGTTCGGAAAAAGCCGTAGTCGGCAAGACCACGCTGGCTTTCGCCGTGGTAGCCGTCTCCAACAAGTCGAGCACCATCAAGTTTTCCAAGCGCTCCAGCGCCGCATCGACGACGCCGGAGTCGGCGCGTCTATATAAATCGTTCTCCAGTACAACGGCATGGCTAACGGCACCACTGCTGAGTTTTTTCAGGGCGCGGCCCAGGGTATTTTCCTTGTTCACCATCATTGTCAGCCCCATGGAATTTACTTCCGGAACCAGCAAACACAGATCGACCTTCTCGCTGCCATGCTTTTCCTTTAGCGCCCGGGCGATGTTGGCGGCAGCGTGAATCAGGTCGGTTTTCCCCGCGCTGGTACCGGCGATGATTAGGGGCCGCTTCGCCGCCATGAGTTGCTCGGCGACAGCTTCTATTACTTCGGCATAAGCACCAACCGACCTGGCATCGGCTGCCGGTGCTTTGTCGGATAATTTATTGGCGATACCAAATCCTATGGCGGTGAGCACGCCCGGTGCTTCGATTATGGTATCTGACGCCACGTCATCGAGCCTGGTCGCATAGCTGCTTAATACGCAAAGTGGACTGCGCTGTTGCTGGGCCAGTTCCCGCACGGCGGCATCTTGCCAACTGGCGATATGAGAATCTTCGGCCAGGCTCAGAGCTTTATTTCTAACCGACTGTCGCAGCGCCAGCGCCAGCCTCGGCGCGGTATTGGTAACATCCTCACCCAGAATCACCACCGCATCTGCCTGTTCTATCTCGGAGATACTCGGACAATGAAATGACGGATCGGCAGCGAATTCGATAATTGTCTGTAACGCCTCGTGTTCTGTATCGGCGCAACCGGCATAGAAATTTTTCTCTCCCACCAGGCAGCGCAGCATAAAATTGGATTCGTTGCTGGCTCGTGGCGAACCGATGCCGATAGCCCCACCGCTGCTGAATTCTGTTAGCGTCTGGCTAAGCTCTGCAGCCGCGAGTGTCTGTGACTCCCCGTTAACTATGCGCACAGGTTCTGTCAGTCGCTGCTCGCTGTTAACGAAATCGAAGCCGAAACGACCACGGTCACAAAGAAAATAGCCATTGATTTCACTGTTATAGCGATTCACCAGCCGGCGCAAGGAACCGTAGCGCTCTCCCGGCGTGGTATTACAACCCACCGCACAACCCACACAAACGGAAGGCGCGCTCTGCAGGTCCCATTTCCGGGTGTAGTTCTCGCTAAAACCCTTGTCGGTGAATACGCCAGTTGGACAGACTTCCACCAGGTTGCCGCTGAATTCACTCTCCAACACGCCGTCAGCCTGTCTGCCAAAATACACGTGATGATGTGACGCCTGGGCGGAAAGATCAGTGCCCCCGGCATAGTCATTGTAGTACCGCACGCACCGATAACACGCAATGCAGCGATTCATCTCGTGATTTATGAACGGCCCCAGGTACTGATTGCGGTGGGTCACCTTTTTCTTGTCATAGCGCCGATAGTTGTGGCCAGACATCTGAGTCATGTCCTGCAGGTGGCATTCGCCACCCTCTTCGCAAACCGGACAGTCGTGGGGGTGAGAGATCATCAGGCTTTCAATGACATCGGCGCGGAAGGATTTCGCCTGCGTATCCTCTATGGAAATAATCGTACCGTCGCTAGCCGGCGTCATGCAGGCCATCACTAGTATGCCGTCTTTGTCGTCAGCATCCCGATACTGCTTCACCGCACACTGGCGGCAGGCACCGACGGATCCCATGCAGGGATGCCAACAAAAATAAGGCAAGTCGAGGCCCTGGGAAAGGCATTCCTGTAACAGATTGTTAGCGGGATCTACTTCGTAGCTCACCCCGTCAATAACAATTTTCGCCATCACTCACTCCAGCTCTTGAATTCTTCGTCTGCCGTCAGGCCTTTAACCGTTAGTTAATGCTTATAAGGGCAGCATTGTTCCTTAATATGCTTGTCGAAATCTTCCTTGAAATATTTAAGCCCGCTTCCCAGTGGCGCCGTTGCACCAGGTGCCAGCGCACAAAAGGTTCGCCCCGGCCCTAGATAATCGACATGATCATGCAAAATTTGCAGATCTTTTTCATTGCCGTGCCCAGCTTCAAAATCCCTGAAGATCTCCTCAACCCAGGGCAGGCCATCCCGACATGGCGTGCAGAAGCCGCAGGATTCCTTGGCGAAGAACTTCATCAAATTGCCTACCATGCCAACTGGACAGGTCTTGTCATCCAGCACGATCATGGTGCCGGTGGCCAGCCTGCTGCCCTGCTTGGCGATCTCGTCGTAGTCCAGGGCAGTATCGAGGTGTTCCGGTAGCATGAAGTCCGTGGAACCCCCGCCGGGTAAAAATCCACGCAGCTGCAGACCATCCTGCATGCCACCGGCATAGCCTTCCAGCAGTTCGCGAATCGGTAACCCCAGGGGTAATTCCCAACATCCGGGGGTTTTCACCTTGCCACTGACACCGAATAATTTGGTGCCATGATCGCCACCCTGGGTCAGCCCGTGATACCAGTCCACGCCGTAACTAAGGATGCCTGGCAAATTGCAGAGAGTTTCAACGTTATTGACGATGGTCGGCTTGCCCCACAAGCCACTAACCTGGGGAAATGGTGGTTTCGCCCTTGGGGTGGCGCGCTTGCCCTCCAGGGCATTGAGCAGTGCCGTCTCTTCACCGCAGATATAACGACCTGCGCTGGTATGGACGATGACGTCGAGATCGAAACCGCTACCCAATATATTCCTGCCGAGAAAGCCGCGGTTAACCGCCTCATCGATAGCCCGTCGCAACAACCGCTCCGACTCCACATACTCACCACGCAGAAAGATGTAGGCCTTGCTGGCGCGTATGGCATAGGCGGCGATGATCACGCCTTCGATTAGCAAATGCGGGTCACCCTCCATCAGCAGCCTGTCTTTGAAGGTGCCGGGTTCCATCTCATCGGCATTGACCACTAGGAATTTCTGCTGGGGCGTATTCTCACCCTGGGGCACGAAGCTCCACTTCAAACCGGTGGGAAAACCAGCACCACCGCGGCCCTTGAGGCCGGAGTCTTTCACTCGCTGCAGCACATCTTCAGGGCTCAAGCCCTGCGCGATCAGCTGCACACTCTGGTAGCCATCGCTGGCCTCGTAGGCGGTGATTTCCAGTGGCGGCCGGGACATGTCGATGTTCTTTGTTAAAGGATTGTTGACCATTTTAATTCCTGCAAGATCACTCGCTGCCCTCGCCTTTTCTATAATCCAGAATAATCTTGTCGATCTTCTCTGCAGTCAGATTCCTATGCAGATCTTCCCCCACCATCATCACCGGTGCCCGATCACAGTCACCGAGGCAGGGAACCGGAATCAGGGTAAAGTCGCCATCTTTACTGGTCTCACCGAAATCGATATCCAGCGCCTGCTTGATGTGCGCCTTGAGACCCTCACAACCCATGATCCAGCAACTGACACTGTCACAAAACAGCATCACATTGCGCCCAACCGGCCGCCTGTATATCAGATTGAAAAATGTCGCCACGCCCTCAAGCCCCGCCACCGGCAAGTCCAGATAGCCGGCAATCGCCAGCAGACTTTCGTCGGACACCCAACCCTGGTGTTTCTGCACGATCTTCAAGGCTTCCAGGCCTACCGCCTGCTTATCCGGATACAGCCCCAATTCATGATCGATTTCGGCAATCTCGGCCGCCGTCAATTGCCGTGCTCGCTGATTAGAACTGGCGATAATCTGCTTACTCATCGGTCCACATCCGCCATCACAAAATCGATGCCAGCAACAATGGCCACCAGGTCGGCGAGCATGAAGCCACGACACATCTTCGGAATCATCTGCAGGTGGGGAAAGGTCGGCGTGCGTATCCGCGTGCGATAGGAGGTGGTGCCACCATCGCTGATCAGGTAATAACTGTTAACGCCCTTGGTCGCTTCGACCCCCACCGATACCTCGTTGGGCGGAATTACCGGCCCCCAACTCACACTCAGGAAATGATCGATCAGGGTCTCGATGTCCTCCATGGTTTTTTCTTTTCGCGGTGGCGTGGTCAGAGGGTGATCCGACTTGTAATGTCCCGATGGCATGTTGTCCAGGCACTGCTTTATGATGCGCAGACTCTGTCGTATTTCCTCGACTCTGACGGCGCAGCGATCATAGACATCTCCATTGATAGCAATGGGGACATCGAATTCAAAATTCTCATAACCGCTGTAGGGTCGCTGCTTGCGGTAATCCCATTCGAAACCGGCCGCGCGCAGGCCTGAACCGGTGAGAGCCCAGGCAAAGGCTTCTTCTTTATCAAACACACCGACACCCTGGGTGCGGCGCTTGAGGATGCCATTGTTCAGTACCATGCCGTCGTACTCGTCCATTCGCGCCGGCATAAAATCCAGCAATTCCTGGACTCTCTTCTCCCAGCCGCTGGGCAAGTCCTCGGCTACGCCGCCGATACGGAACCACCCCGGATGCATCCTGGCGCCGCAGATGGATTCGATGATATTGAAGATGCGCTCGCGCTCTACGAACATATAGAAGATCGGTGACAACTGGCCCACGTCCTGGGCGAAGGTGCCATAAAACAAGAGATGGCTGCAGACTCGAAACATTTCCGAGAGCATGACGCGAATTACCTTGACCCGTTCTGGCACCTCGATACCGGCCATTTTTTCCACCGCCATGACATAGGGCAGGTTATTCATCACCCCGCCGAGATAATCGATCCTGTCGGTGTAAGGTATGAAGGTATGCCAGGTCTGCCGCTCACCCATTTTTTCGGCGCCGCGATGGTGGTAGCCGATATCGGGCACCGCGTCTACCACCACCTCACCGTCGAGTTGCAGGGCGATGCGAAAGGCGCCGTGTACGCTGGGGTGATTGGGGCCCATGTTGAGAAACATGAATTCCGAATGTTCCGACTCCCGCTTCATACCCCAGTCTTCGGGTCGAAACTTCAGGGCCGCCTGTTCCACGACTTCCTGCTCATCATCGAGGGAATAGGGTTCCATCTCTGTGGCCCGGGCCGGGTGCTCCTTGCGCAGCGGGTGGCCCTCCCAGTTTGGTGGCATCAGGATGCGATAGAGATTGGGATGGCCTTCGAAATTGATGCCGAACATGTCCCAGGTTTCCCGCTCGTACCAATTGGCACTGGGCCATAACTCGATTACGCTGGGCAGGGTCAGGTCGGCATCCGCTAATGGCACCTTGAGGCGGAAATCACAATTGCCGCTGAACGACATCAGGTGATAAACCACGGTGAATTCACTGGCTGGCTGGCCTTCTCGATGTACCCGCAGGCGCTCGTCGATGGCGGTGAGATCATAGAGCATCTCGAATACCGGGCTGGTTTTCGACTGCAGTGTCCTTAACATCGATTTCAGATGGGCTTTATCGACCCACAGCGTGGGAATACCGTCGCAACTTTGCTGCTCTGCCAGGATCTGATGCGGGAACTCCCGGCGCATTTGATCCAGTAAGGAGCTGGTCTGGGAGCTGGTTTGGGCTGTGTTTTCGGCTACTTGCATCTTTAATATTTTAGATTAAATGTATTACTTATCTATATGGTTATATTACTATTTTAAACTTCTTCCGAGGACCTTAATTCCGTTGCAGCGATTCGATCTGCATGTCTTAGCTCTCGTTGCACGGGCTTCGCCTCACGTTCGATAATGCCCTTGTCATTAAGCAGCCAGCTCAGGGGCCGGCGCTCCCGGGTGATTGACTCCTGCAGCAGGATCAGCCCCTGCAACAGTGCTTCCGGACGCGGTGGACAGCCGGACACGTAGACGTCTACCGGCAGGAATTTGTCCACACCTTGCACCACCGAGTAACTGTCGTACATGCCTCCGGAATTCGCGCAGGAGCCCATGGAGATGACCCACTTCGGCTCCAGCAGCTGTTCATGGAGTAGTTTCACCACCGGCGCCATCTTGCGGAAAACTGTACCGGCAATGATTATCATGTCCGCCTGCCTCGGCGTGCCCCGGATTACCTCGGCACCGAACCGGGCCAGGTCGTGACGTGCCGTAAAAGCGGTGGCCATTTCCACATAGCAGCAGGAGAGGCCGAAGTTAAATGGCCAGATGGAATTTTTCCTGCCCCAGGCCACCATGTCTTCGAGCTTAGCCATCACCAGATTGCGACGAATAAACTCATGGATGCCGCTGCCGCCACCGCCGGGTTTTACCGAGCTAGCTTCGTCTACCGGCTGCAAATGAATGCTCATAGCTTGAATTCCTTCTTGTTGGTGACACCGCCAGGACCCTTCAGAGATTTCAGTTCGCGGCGCTGGATGTCGGTCCGCCAATCGAGGGCGCGGATACGCCATAAATAGAACAACGCTGCGATCAATATGAAAATGAACACAGAAATCTCGACGAAACCAGGCCAACCCGCTTCCTTGACCGCCACCGCCCAGGCAAACAGAAATACCACTTCGAGATCGAAGATGATGAAGAGGATTGCGGGCAGGTAGAATTGTACGGAGATACGAAAGTGTGAACTGCCAACGGAGACGATACCGGATTCGAAGGGCAGGTTTTTACCGGGTCGATTTATCCGCTCCCCCAAAAAATAGGAGAGTACCAGCATGGTCAGCACGACGAACATCACCAGCGCGAAGTAAAACAGAAATGGGCGCATGCCGTCTATGATTTCTACCGATCCTTCCAAGCTACTAATACTCCGTGAAGCTGGCATGGTTATAACTAGAGTACTCATGCTGCAGGCGACACATTGACCTTCAGACTAACAAAAATCGGCTCTGGTAATAGCTGGTTTTACCTGGCATTAGATCTTGCTTTTTTACTCTGCCGTTTGGCTGCAAAAGCCGGTCCTGGATTGCGCACGGAATGTACACTTATAGCCATGGGAAGGCAAGTGATTTCGCCACTACGCGACCGCAATTACTGTCGTCCTCGGGTGCCTCGACGGACCTGCCTGGCAAGGGAAAACGGGAGTGATTTTGACCGCGATAATCAAGCCGATATGAGCCCTCCGTTTAGCATCAATTTCCCTCGGTACAAGCGCTCGAAAATCGACGAAAAAAGATCAGCGTTACGAATTCTTGCTGCTTTTATTGTGGCTTATTGTTTACAGCGGCAGCGCAATGTCGGTTCGGGAACAGGAAATGATCGACCCTTCAGCTAGCGCTGAAGCCCGGGATTGATCACGTTCTCTCAGGCCCTCGAAGGCCCGGGTGATAGTACGCTTAATCCGTTCGCAGGTAGTCGGTGAACTCCGGGGTCACATAGTCGCGGAACTCGACGCCATCGCTGGTATAAATAAAATATGCTGCCTGCGCCGTGGCTTGCGCCAGTTCACGTGCAGCTTCCAGCCCTAGCACCATATACGCCGTTGCCAGTGCATCGGCCCGCGCCGCAGAATCATCGATCACGTACACCGCCGCCAGGCTGTGACTAACGGGCCTGCCGTTTCTGGGGTCGATCTCGTGTGAATACCGCAGCCCATCCACTTCGAAATAATTCCTATAATCGCCGGAACCAGCGACAGCGATCTCGGCGCCGTTAGTGGAAAAAACTTCATAGATTTGCGGCGTCGAGTCCAGGGGAGTTTCTATAGCCGGCACCCAACTGATAGCACCGGGCTTTTCTCCCTTTATCTTCAATTCCCCGCCTATTTCCAGGAAGTAATTCTCAACCCCCAACCCGTCGAAATAGGCCGCCAGTTGATCTACTGCATAGCCCTTGGCAATACCACTAAGATCCACGTAAAACTCTGCCCCTCTGGTGATCTCGGCGCGGGCCTGGTCGATTTTCAGCAGCTCATAACCCACGGACTGCAACAGGGAATCGATTTCCCGCTGCTGAGGAAACTCGTCACCGGGAACCTGTAGCGAAGGACCGAAGCCCCAGAGATTAACCAACCCCCCCACGGTTACATCGAAGGCACCGTCGCTTAGTTCGGCGATCTCCCGTGCCAGCGTCAGTACCGCCAGCAGCTCTGAAGATGCAGCAAAAGGCTGATTTAACGGCTGCTTATTGAAACGGGAAAGCTCGGAATCGGCGGCGTAGGTAGAAAATATTCGGATGTCCAATGCCAGCAGCAGGGCACTGACATCGGTGGCGATTTCCTCGCTGGAAAGTGCAGTGGGCATGTCCACGATCTGAATGTGATACGTGGTACCCATGGTGTAACCACTGAGCTGCTGAATTCCACCCGAAGTTCTGGCAAGCAGAAGGATGCCGCCGGACAACAGGACCAAAGAGATAATTATTAGATACGCATGCTTTCGCAAAAAATCTGACAAGCTATGGTGCCTTTGACTAAGCCGTTTCTTCGACTGGATACTGCTTGTAACTTATCCCCGCCATCTTGTAGACCATGCGCGCAACCTGGCAGCAGTAGCCAAATTCATTGTCATACCACAGGTACAGGACACAGTGGTTGCCGTTGACGATGGTGGCATTGGAATCCACGATACAGGCTTCCCGGGTGCCGACAAAATCGCTGGAAACCGCATCCGGGGACTGGGTGTAGCTGATCTGATTCTGCAGCTTCGAGTGTAGGGCGATGTCGCGCAGGAACTCATTGATCTCATCTTTGGTGGTATCGCTTTTCAGGGTCAGATTCATGATCGCCATGGATACATTGGGGATCGGTACCCGCACCGCGTTGCCGGTAAGTTTACCTGCCAGCTCTGGTATCACCTTCACCACTGCCTTGGCGGCTCCGGTTTCCGTCAACACCATGTTTAACGCGGCACTGCGACCTCGGCGACTGCCTTTGTGGTAGTTATCGATCAGATTCTGGTCATTGGTATAAGCGTGAACCGACTCGATGTGTCCCTTCTCGATGCCGTATTTATCATTGACCACCTTCAGTACTGGCGCTATGGCATTGGTAGTGCAGGATGCAGCGGTAAGGATGGCGTCGTCGTCGCCGATCTGATCGTCATTGATGCCATAGACTATATTTTTTACGTCACCCTTGCCCGGCGCCGTGAGGATGACTTTTGCCACCCCCTTCGACTTCAGGTGTAGAGACAGACCCTCCCGGTCTCTCCATTTGCCGGTATTGTCGATGATAAGGGCGTCGTCGATGCCGTATTCGGTGTAGTCAATTTCATCCGGGTTGTTGGCATAGATTACCTTGATTACATTGCCGTTGGCGATCAGACTCCGGTTCTCCTCATCGACCCGCAGAGTCCCCTGAAATGCACCGTGTACGGAATCGGCAGTGAACAGACTGGCGCGCTTTTCCAGGTCACCCGGCGGCCCCGGTCGCAGCACGATAGCCCTCAGGCGCATAACCTCGCCAGTACTGGTACGTTCCACCAGTAACCGTGCCATTAGGCGACCGATGCGACCAAAGCCATAGAGCACCACGTCCTGGGATTTGGCCATGGGCTTTTCATTAACACCAATCAAGTAGCCCAACTCGTTAGCGACGAATTCATCCACCCCCAACGCATCATCACCTTGAGCTTCCTGAAGCGCCATGAAATTAACCGCGAGTTTGCCGAGATCGATCTCGGCATGCCACAGGTCGAGTTTCGCCATCGCCATGAGTACCGCGTGGGTCTCAAATTCCGACATCTCGTTACGCTCGATCTGGCGCACGAAACGATGGGATTTCATGATGAATGTCACCGAGCGGTTATGCAGGGGTCTGCCATATATATAAACACCGACATTGTGCGCACTGAACAGGCGACCGAGCACGGGAATCATTTCCTGTACCAGCGCCTCCCGTTGTTTCCAATCACTAAAATAGTCATCTACGCTTGGACGATTCACAACAACCCCTTTTTTGCTGTATTTTTCAAGGGCGGTATTATCTTGTGAAAGGATTGCCAGTGCAACAAATTCGCAACCCAGATTGAGACAGAAGCAGACACTGCTCCAGGCCCGCTTTTAGGCTACAATCCCTGACCACATTGCACGCTTAAGCCCACACGAAATCCGCCAGCGTCCGATACGCCCGACTATCCCATGCCAAATATTTTTGATCCGCCACTGCCGCAAGGCAGCAACATTGCATACTGGAAACAGCTCCATGGCACTGCCGTCAGTCTCGCCATAAGTAACGCAGCCGCCAATTGCGAAGGCCCCCTGTTAGTGGTGTGCGAAGACAACGAAGCGGCTGGGCGGCTAAAACGGGAGCTGAAATACTTCTGCAAGGCCAAGGCAAATCTCGACGTCTTCAGTCTGCCGGACTGGGAGACCCTGCCCTACGACATTTTTTCTCCCCACCAGGACATCATCTCGGATCGTCTGCGCACGCTCTATCACATGCCCCAACTACGCACTGGAATCATCGTGGTTTCCGTTACCTCTCTNATGCATAAATTGCCACCGAANGCCTACATCGCCGCCAACAGTTTCAATCTGGAAATTGGGCAGCTGTTGCATATCGATACCATGCGCAGTCAGCTCATCTCAGCGGGCTACCAGTCGGTGAGTTCGGTATACGAACATGGCGAGTTTGCGGTGCGTGGATCTATCATCGACATCTTTCCCATGGGCTCGGTGCAGCCATTTCGTATCGACCTGTTCGATGACGAGATCGAAACCTTGCAAAATTTTGATCCTGAGACCCAGCGTTCGAATAACAGAGTCGATTCTATTCGGCTACTGCCTGGCCGTGAATTTCCACTAGACGAGAAAGGCATCGCTACCTTTCGCGGCAAATTCAGGGATCTGTTTGATGTCGATGTACGCCAGTGTCCAATCTATCAGGACGTCAGTGATGGCATCAGCTCGCCGGGCCTGGAATATTACCTCGACTTGTTTTTCGATGGTCTGAGTTCCCTGTTCGACTATTTGCCGGCATCCACCCGCTGTTGCAAGGTGGGCAATCTCAACGCCGCTGGCGAAAAATTTTGGCAGGATATCGGCAGCCGCTATGCAGACCGCGAGGTTGATCGCCTGCGTCCAATTCTAAGACCGGACCAGATCTTCATTGCAATCGATTTTGTACAGGCGGCGTTGAAGCGTTACCCGCAAATCGAATTCAAGGACAGCAGTGCCGCCGCCGATTTTAAAACCACCGAATTGCCGGATTTGAGCAGCAATCCAAAACTGTCAAAACCCTTTAGCAACGTGCAACAGTTCGTTGCCCAAAGCAAGCAACGGGTATTGTTTTGCGCCGAGTCTGCGGGTCGCCGGGAAACCTTGCTCGAAATTTTGAAACAGTTGGATATTTTTCCCCGCAGCTTCGAACACTGGCAGGATTTTCTCCATGCTGAGACAGCGATCGGCATCACCATCGCACCCCTGGATCAAGGTCTGTGGCTGGCCCAGGAAAACCTGGTCCTGATTACGGAGGCGCAGCTTTTCGGCAATCGTATCGCACAGCGCCGGCGGCGGCACCGGCAACAGGACAATACCGACTTCATCATCAGGAGTCTCACGGAATTACACCTTGATGATGCCGTGGTACATGTGGATCACGGTATCGGCCGCTATCGCGGCTTGCAGACAATTACCACCGATGGCCAGACCACGGAATTTTTAAGCCTGGAATATGCCGCTAATGCGAAACTCTATGTGCCGGTGGCCTCCCTGCATCTCATCAGTCGCTACAGTGGTGCCGATTCCGAAGCCGCCCCCCTCAACCGCCTCGGCACCGATCAGTGGCAAAAAACCAGGCGCAAGGCGGCAGAAAAAATTCGCGATGTGGCTGCGGAACTGCTAGATATCTATTCCCAGCGCGAGGCCAGAGAAGGCTTTAAATACCGCTGCGAGGCAGATGGATACGGGCAATTCGCCGCCAGTTTTCCATTCGAAGAAACTGCCGATCAGGCCAGCGCCATCGAGGCGGTCATTGCCGACATGGGCAGTGGACGTACACTGGACCGGCTCATCTGTGGCGATGTCGGCTTCGGCAAAACCGAAGTGGCGATGCGCGCGGCTTTTGTCGCGGTGCAGAACAGCAAACAAGTGGCGCTGCTGGTTCCCACCACCCTTCTCGCCCAACAGCACTACGAGAGTTTCAAGGATCGATTCGCCGACTGGCCGTTCGTAGTAGATGTCATCTCACGGTTTAAATCCGCCACCGAGCAAACCAGCAGTTTACAAAATGTCGCCGCCGGCAAGGTCGATATCCTCATCGGTACTCACAAATTGCTCCATGCCAACATCGACTATCACGATCTGGGCTTATTGATTATCGACGAAGAACATCGATTCGGCGTGCGACAGAAGGAAAAACTGAAATCTCTACGAGCCAACGTGGATATTCTGACCCTCACCGCCACGCCGATTCCGAGGACGCTCAATATGGCCTTGTCGGGAATTCGGGATCTTTCCCTGATCGTGACGCCCCCAGCGGGAAGGCTGTCGGTGAAAACCTTTGTTCGTGGCCAGCAGGATAGCCTGATAAAAGAAGCCGTGTCCCGAGAGCTGATGCGCGGCGGACAGGTGTTTTATTTACACAACGAAGTCAAGACCATCGACCGGGCCGCCGAGCATCTGCGGCAGATTAATCCCCAGGCACGGATCTGTATCGCCCACGGCCAGATGCCCGAGCGCGAACTCGAGAAGGTAATGGCTGACTTCTATCACAAGCGCTACAACATTCTGGTCTGCACCACGATCATAGAAACCGGCATCGACATCCCCAGTGCGAACACGATTTTGATAAACCGGGCCGACAAATTTGGGCTGGCGCAGCTGCACCAGCTACGGGGCCGGGTGGGCCGGTCTCACCACCAGGCCTATGCCTATTTGCTACTCCCCAGCCACGGTAAATTGGGTGCCGATGCCCGCAAGCGTATCGAGGCGATCCAGGCAGCGACAACCCTCGGCGCCGGCTTCACCCTGGCGAGCCATGACCTTGAGATTCGGGGCGCCGGCGAGCTATTGGGCGAAGAGCAAAGCGGGCACATGCAGAAGATCGGCTTCTCTCTTTACACGGAGATGCTGGAGGCAGCGGTGGCGGCGATCAAGGCAGGCAAGACACCGAGCCTGGAACTCAATATGGATAAATCTATCGAAGTAAACCTGAGAATTCCGGCACTGATTCCGGAGGATTATTTACCCGACGTACATATGAGGTTGATCATGTACAAGCGCATCTCCAGTTCCCTGGACATTGAAGACCTGCGCGAATTACAGGTGGAAATCATCGACAGGTTTGGCCTGCTGCCGAAGCAATTGAAACTACTGTTTCAACTCACCCAACTGAAACTCAGGGCGCTAACTTTCGGCATTAAGAAAATCGACGCCAACGTCAACAGCGGGCGCATAGAATTTGGCCCCCAGACCCGGGTCGACCCTGGCTCTATCGTGCAATTGATTCAGGCTGAACCGAAGAGCTACAAATTAGGTGGTGCGAATCAATTGCAATTCGTTCATGCTTGTAGCGAGGCACAGGAAAAGTTGCAGTTCATTGACGATTTATTAGACAAACTGAAACTGGCCGAGCAGAAAGCGGCTTAGTTAATGAATGCAGGATAAATGGAACCGATGATCCGTCGATTTTTTACGCTGCCTGATTTGCGATTAAAACCCAAACCCGGCAAGAACGAACACAAAATGTATCGAGTCTCGGTTGCATACGTCAGCGCAGTGAATACGATATCCCCGGCTCGCAACCGGAGTCTGACCCTGATGCTGATACTTGGCAGCCTCTGTCTTGGCAATCCAAGCCTGGCACAGGATGGTTCCAGGTGGTTCCAGATCGAAGTCAGCATATTTAGCAACGAAGCTCCCGCCGACCGACTCGGAGAGCGCTGGCAAGCCGATCGCACCCTCCTTGCCTATCCAGAAAATCTGCGACGATTAGACCAGCTAAGCGATTTACTGTTGCTGGAAGAGATGAAGTTCCCGTCCACTGACACCCCGCTGGGGGATGTGGTTGCGCCGGCAGCAGAACCAAGCCTGCAGCAGATCACGCGGGAGCTTATCCTGGCAATGGGACCAAGGCCCCTGCGACCGGCCCACGCAGATAAGCCATTTCGCTTCTACGATTTGGCCAGGGACGCTTATCTAAATCTGCCCGCATCTACGAGTGATTTTCAACAGACCAACCAGGTGCTGCGACGATCGGGAGATCACCGCCTGCTATTTCACGGTCTGTGGCGACAAGCGGTGGTAGCCGAAACCGATGCCAGTCCAATCTATATCAATGGCGGACTGCAATACGGGCAACAGCATGAATTACAGGGCAGCATCACGATTCGCTTTAATGACAATGCGGACCGTGTCGTTGTCGATGCCAATCTCTGGCTTGCCGAGTTCGGTCTCGTCCCCACTGCCGATAATAACTGGACGCTGCCGCCCGTGCCCACAGGCGCCGGCATCCAGATCGATTCCCCGCCAGCAGACGAGCCCAGCCTGGATTACACCGTTACTCGCGTGTTTCAGTTTACACAGAGCCGCGATATGCGCAGCCGGGAGTTTCACTACCTGGATCATCCCGCCATGGGTCTGGTGATCCTGGTCAAACCCTATGAGGTACCACCGGTGCCCCTGGCCGATATCGATTTTCAGTGATACGCCGAGGCAATTCCCTGCAGTACGGCAGTCACGAACTCCATACCTGCCTCGAAGACTGTGTGGATTTCGTCCAGAGTAATTAATTCCGTAGACAGGCCGGCCGCCCAGTTTACAGAAAATGCCAGGCTCCCATACTCGATCCCCGCTTCCTTTGCCAGCGCAGCCTCCGGCATGCCGGTCATACCCACCATGTCACAACCGTCCCGTGTACAACGGATGATTTCCGCAGCAGTTTCCAGGCGCGGCCCCGAGGTGCAACCATAGACACCGCCGTCGAGGCAGGCTCGAGGGCGCTCTATCACCGCGTTTACCGCGGCCACACTATTCAGTATTTGCTGGCGTATGCACTCTGCATAAGGGTAGGTAAAATCAATATGAGTCACCGTGGCGATATCTTCTTCGAAGAAGGTCGACTGGCGATTCGCCGTATAATCAATTATCTGCTCAGGCACCGCGAAGGCTCCAGGCCCAAGATTTTTATGAATCCCACCTACAGCATTTACTGCCGCAATGTCGGTGACGCCCAATTGCTTTAACGCGCGAATGTTGGCTCGATAATTAATCTTGTGGGGAGGCACGGCCTGCGCCTTGCCATGACGCGGCAGAAATGCCACCGTGACACCATCAAATTCACACAACTCGATCACCACCGGCTCGGCCGAGAAACGCGTACTGCATTGTTCCCGTCCGCGGGATTTGAAACCATCCAGTTTGGATAGTCCGGTACCACCAATTATCGCCAGCACGTGCTTGCCCTTGTCTTTTTTAACAGCCAGAAGAATTGCAACGAATTATGGCGGCAGTAGCGAAGCTAGGCAACCGGCCACCAGTAAAAGAAGTGTAGGGATTAGATAATGGACACAGGAGTTTGGAAGCAGGGCTACTACGCCGGAGTATACTGCGATATCCTCCGGCGCCCCCAGCCTAGATTAGCCATCCTAGGCTTGGTGAAGACTGTTTTGCTCATAGTAGCTGCATTATTATGCAATTTCTGGAAAATACCAGTGGCCAAGCCACTGCAGTGATCAAAAATGCAATACCTGTCACAAAATGCCCACTTTTCTCGCTGCAAAAAGTACCGTTACAGCCTCGATCGGTGCTGGCAGGGTGGATCGGGGAAGGTTTTATTCATCGGCTTGAACCCGTCGACGGCAGATCATCGCCGCGACGATCCCACCATTCGTCGCTGCATCGGTTTCGCCAAATCCTGGGGCTTTCATGGCCTGGAAGTGGTCAACCTGTTCGCCTTTCGCGCCACCTACCCTGCCGATCTGAAGCGAGCAGAAGACCCCATCGGCCCAGCCAAC
>PCCP01000032.1 GCA_002731775.1 Gammaproteobacteria bacterium | reverse complement strand
ACCTTGGAATTGTTGGAGCTGGCCTATGGTTCGGTAAAACTGTTTAATAACCCGCTGGTGTTTTAGACCAATGCCCTTAGTGGATTAGAGGGATTCAGCGCTTAGCCTGAATCCGGGAAAATTACAACATCGGCTACTCTCCGCTGCTTTGATTCGACTGAGGGTGGGATTACAGCATGCTGGCCGAGTCAAGACCGGTCTGCACATTGACGGCGATGGCAGTCCGGGATGTCGCGGTTTGGGTGGATGGATTCGAGTGGAGCACGTCGCTGCATGAATCCTACTATATGTAGTATTGGATTGAGTCCACCCATGTGCTCACTTTAATAATTAGTCTGGGCATGCTGTTCATGATTGACTTATGCATGTTGGGCGTTGCATTCCCTAATGTTCCCGCCACTACCGTTGCTCATAGACTTAAGCTGCCGATGTGGATAGGGTTTAGCGCCATGATCATTACAGGCCTTCTGCTGGTTTACGCGATACCGGTGCGAAGCGTCCAAAGTGTGTGGTTTCGCTTCAAGATGGTTCTGTTGGTCTGTGCTGCAGTTAACGCCTACATGCTGCATAAGCGCATGAAGGAATCCGGATCAACTTGGGGAAATGATGCCAGGGCGCCGAAACAGATTCGAACCAGTGCCGCATTGTCGCTCGGATTCTGGATATTAATCCCTGGGTGATAAAACTGACGGCCGCTTCCATCATGGTGTGGTTTACCGTAGGCACACTGGGTCGCTGGATCGGCTATTCCGGATAAATATCTGAAACGGTAGTAAGTAACGAATATTGGAGATCAGTGATGAACCATGAAAACAAGACTGAAGCCAAACTCGATGAAATTCAGACCGCCGCCATTGTGTCTTCATCAGTGTTTGTCCTGTGGTTTGCAATTTACTGGTTTTTCCAAATTTCGGCGGTACGCGAGTTGCTTGAATTTGTCAGGGTGAATAACTTCTGAATAATTTGAAGAGAAAGAGTAAGAGGGTCGCCAGGAAATCCTGGCGACCCTTCTTTGTCTCTGCCAAAACTGATTACTTCATCGGTGAATAATCGGTTGCCTCCATATACTTGCGCTCGATTCCTGCCAGGATTTGACCGTTAGCGTTCGATGCTTCGGCAACCCGTGCCCACTCTGGGTCTTGTCCAAATGCCCGCCATGAGGCGTCGGCCGCATCCTGGCTGGCATGTTCCAGCAAATAGACCAGTGTATCTTCCGATTCTTCTTCGCTGGTAGGTGTCCAGTAACCAACTACTTTCATGCCGTGATTGCCGAATATGCGCGTGGTATGGTCACGGAAGCGTGCGTGCAGCTTATCCAGATTGCCTGGTGTAGCCGTATAAATGCGTAATTCGAAGACCTTGCCCATATCCTGCGCCGAAGTAGACACAAGAATTCCGGTACCGAGGCCGATGCACATCGAAAACAGGGATATTCCCACCATTTTGAGTAGCTTATTCACATTATTCTCCTGGGAGTTGGGTTTGTTGCTTGATCCGGGTCCGAGTATAGTCAACGGGGTGTTAAATTGCGATATAACTGCTACAGCCTTCCAGGGCCCTGTATCGGCTCGAGGACTCCCCCCGGCCCGTTGATGAAGAAACTGCAACTCCTGCGGTTTCGATCGAAGGAATTCCTTAGAGTGTAAATGCTACCCTGAAAACCATGTTGGTCTCCCGTAGCCAACAACAAGACGTTTCATTGGTTCTGGTTTTTCATAACTCGATGCCAGGAATCGGGTTAGATTCTGTGTGCCTCATCTAGTATGATCTTGCTCTCGTTAAGCTTTTTACTGCGAAATCAGGCTATGGACAATTTACTCAACGAGGGACTCGAACTCGCCATGTTTGGTATGGGGACGGTATTTGTATTCCTGGCTCTGCTTATTGCTGCTACCAAAACCATGTCCACGCTGGTTCTGAAATTTCAGCCGGCGCTGGCGGACACGGTTGCCCCTGCAGTGACACAATCTAATCCGATGCCCGAAGATGGGCAATTAGTTGCTGTTATAAGCGCAGCGATTATGCAGCATCGAAATAAAAATCAATAAACACCACCTAAGCCACCGACCTTCGGTATTAGACTAATCTGACTTTATGAGTTTGTATCAATGAGCGAAAACAAGAAACCTCTTGGCATTACCGACGTAGTTTTGCGGGATGCCCACCAGTCACTTTTTGCTACCCGGTTGCGCATTGATGACATGCTGCCAATCGCCGAGAAACTTGATCAGGTTGGCTTCTGGTCGTTGGAATCCTGGGGTGGAGCGACGTTCGATGCCTGTATTCGATTCCTAGGAGAAGACCCGTGGGAGCGTATCCGTAAATTTAAGGAAGCGATGCCCAACACCCCTCAGCAGATGCTGTTCCGAGGTCAGAATATCCTCGGCTATCGTCATTATGCCGATGATGTGGTTGATAAATTCGTAGAGCGAGCCGCAGAAAACGGGGTCGATGTATTTCGGGTCTTCGACGCCATGAATGATCCGCGTAATCTAGAGCGGGCGATCAAGGCTGTGTGCAAGCAGGAAAAACATGCCCAGGGGGCAATGTCCTATACACTCAGCCCCGTGCATAACATCGATAGTTGGCTGGATATGGCGCGGCAGATAGAGAACATGGGCGCAGATTCCCTCTGTATCAAAGATATGGCAGGATTACTGAAGCCCTATGTGGCCTACGATCTGATCACCAAACTCAAACAAACCGTCAAAATCCCCATCCATATGCAGTGCCATGCGACCACCGGACTCTCCACGGCTACTTATTTGAAAGCGGTGGAGGCCGGCGTCGACAATGTCGATACCGCCATTTCGTCCATGAGCATGACCTATGGCCATTCACCAACAGAGTCGCTGGTCGCGATGCTGGATGCTACCGGCCGCAGTACCGGTCTTGACATCGAGTTACTGGAAGAGATCGCCAGCTATTTTCGAGAGGTCAGGAAAAAATACGCGAAATTCGAGGGCTCCCTGAGAGGGATCGATTCCCGGATATTGGTGGCACAAGTCCCCGGTGGCATGCTTACCAACCTTGAAAACCAATTACGGGAGCAGAATGCCAGTGATAAGCTCGATGACGTGTTGGCGGAAATACCGAAGGTGCGCGAAGAGCTCGGATTTATTGCCCTGGTCACGCCGACGTCACAAATTGTGGGCTCGCAGTCGGTATTGAATATATTAAGTGGTGAACGGTATCAAACTATCACCAAGGAAACAGCCGGTGTGTTGAAGGGTGAGTACGGATCGACGCCGGCTCCGGTAAATGCCGATCTCCAAGCCAAAGTGCTTGACGGTGCCGAGGCCATAACTTGTCGACCGGCAGATCTGCTGGAGTCTGAATTCGAAAAACAAAAGGGCGAATTACTGCGCATCAGTAAGGCAGAGGGCATAAGGATTGCCAACGAAGAGGACGATACCCTGACTTACGCGTTGTTCCCTCAAGCTGGATTGAAATTTCTTAAAAACCGTGACAATCCGGATGCGTTTGAGCCGGTACCTGTACTCGAAGCCGCGGTAGCGACGCCAGTCGCCGCAGCGAACGTCGAGAAGGATATTTACACTGTCGAGGTGGCTGGCCAAGCGTATGTAGTAAGAGTTAGCAGCGGCGGTGATGTAACCCAATTGGCTGCTAGTGGCGCTGCTGCGACGCCTGCTCCACCATCTACGCCAACGCCTGCAACTGCGCCCGTTAGTGGCGGCACTGCGATTCCGGCACCACTGGCGGGCAATGTCATCAAGCTAATGGTCCATGTGGGAGACACGGTCGCCGCGGGAGATGTCATCCTGATACTCGAAGCGATGAAGATGGAAACGGAAATCCGCTCTCAGGCCTCCGGTCAGGTAGCGGCGGTAAATGTCAGTGTTGGCGATGCCGTGAAAGTTGGTGACAGCCTGATGGCTCTGGCATAACAGGGAAGCGTTAAAGCAATGAGCCGACTCTGGGAACTGTGGCAGACCACAGGTATCTATCAAATTACTCTCCCCCAAATCGCGATGATCGTGGTGGGGTTCTTGCTGCTATTTCTCGCCATCAAAAAAGGCTTCGAGCCCCTGTTACTCATCCCGATCGGGTTTGGTGGCATTGTTTCCAACATACCTGGTGTCGATATTGCAGTCGGTGACGGCATCCTGCATCAGTTCTATATGATGGGCCTGGAGACCGGAGTATTCCCGCTGCTGATTTTCATGGGCGTGGGCGCGATGACCGATTTCGGTCCCTTACTGGCAAACCCGAAGACCTTGCTGCTGGGCGCGGCAGCCCAGGTTGGCATCTTCAGTACCCTGCTGGGAGCCCTGGTACTTACGGATCTGGGAATATTCGATTTCAGCATTCAGCAGGCTGCCGCGATCGGCATTATCGGCGGCGCCGATGGGCCTACAGCCATTTACGTTGCGGGCATCCTGGCACCGGAACTTCTCGGCGCAATCGCGGTGGCGGCCTATTCTTACATGGCACTGGTCCCACTGATTCAGCCTCCCATCATGCGGGCGCTCACGACTCAATCTGAACGCGAGATCACCATGGTTCAACTGCGTGATGTCTCGCAATCTGAGAAAATTCTGTTTCCTCTGGTGTTGCTGATTCTGGTTGCGCTGGTGGTACCCGGTGCGGCACCGTTGCTGGGTATGTTCTGTTTTGGCAACCTGATGAAGGAATCCGGGGTGGTAACAAGGTTGTCGGACACCGCGCAAAATGCCTTGATCAATATTGTCACCATTCTGCTGGGCCTGGCGGTTGGCTCTAAGTTGAGCGCCGATCAATTTTTGGTGATGAATACTCTGGGCATTCTGATGTTGGGAATGGTGGCATTCTCAATCGGTACCGCTGCGGGTGTGTTAATGGCGAAGTTGATGAATATATTCTCCAGCGAAAAAATCAATCCCTTGATCGGTGCCGCGGGTGTATCAGCTGTGCCAATGGCTGCGCGAGTCGCCAATAAAGTGGGTATGGAAGCAAATCCGCATAATTTTCTGTTGATGCATGCGATGGGACCAAACGTCGCCGGTGTCATTGGTTCGGCGGTCGCTGCCGGAGTCCTCCTACAATTTGTTGGCTAGTTGCCTGCCGTTCTGTCTTCAATTTTGAGCCTGTGTGGCACGGATTCAATCGTAGGTCGCTGGATTCAGCGGAATTAGATTTGTCTTTAGTTAAGGTTTGTTAGATTGTGGCCGACGCTATTAGATAAGCGTAGGTAGTTTCATTCACCAACTAAAAGGGAGGTTGAAATCGGCTTTGGCCAAACTATGGAAAAATAGAAAGCTTAAATCATTCGATTCATAAGAGGTTCCATAGACTATGAGCGAAGTGAAACTTATCAGCCACTCTATTGATAGCAGTACCTCCTCAAACTCGATTTTCTATGTTCTCGACACCAATGTTCTGATTCACGATCCTACCTCCATTCTCAATTTTGACGAACACCACGTTGTAATTCCTATCACAGTTCTCGAAGAGCTCGATGCTCTGAAAAATGGCAGGCATGAAGTTGCTGCTGATTGTCGCCAGGCGATTCGCGAACTAGACAAACTTCTTGGCAGGGCCAATTGCAATGATATCGAATCAGGCGTGTTTATTCGGCGCGGTGAAAATAACGAAAGGGTCGGCAAGCTTTCGGTATTGATGGCTGCAATGCCAGACAACTTGATCATGCTCCCCACACATTTGAATGACAATAAGATTTTGAATGACGTTGGCTACCTCAAACAGGAAAACCCTGGTCACCGAGTGGTGTTGGTCACGAAAGATATTAACGTGAGACTGAAAGCCCGGGGTTGCGGCATCGAATCACAGGATTATCACAGCGATCAGCTGCTTAGCGATATTGAGCTATTAAACAAGGGCTACATCGAATTCGAAGACTCCTTCTGGGATCGAGTGGATAAGGTGGAAACCGTTCAGCAAGATGGCCGTACATTGCATCGGATATCGCGAACACTCTTCGATCATGAAGTTTACCCCAATCAATTTGTCTGTGACTCCTCCGGATTTCTAGCCCGCATCATTGCAGTGGACGCGGAACAACTGACACTGCTTCACCTCGATCTGCCGCGGATGATGGAGACTGAGACCTGGGGTCTGAAACCACAAGACAGCTATCAGGCGATGGCGATGAATTTATTGATGGACCCCGATATACATCTGGTCAACCTCACCGGAGCCGCCGGCTCCGGAAAGACTATATTGGCATTGGCTGCAGCTATCGAACAGACTGTCCCGAACAAAATTTACCGACGCATCATCGTCACCCGTAGTACGCAGGGGTTGGACGAAGATATTGGGTTTTTACCGGGGACCGAAGAGGAGAAGATGGAGCCATGGCTTGGTGCCATCACCGACAATCTTGAGGCTTTGCATTGGGATGATGAAAATTGCAGTAGCAGCGTCGAGTACGTAATGAATAAGGTCCCGCTGAATTTTAAATCACTAAACTACATTCGCGGCAGATCATTTCAGAGCAGTCTCATCATCATCGATGAGTCCCAGAATCTTACCCCTCATCAAATCAAGACGATTGTCACCCGCGCCGGGAACGGATCAAAAGTCATCTGCCTGGGCAATCTTTCCCAGATTGACACACCCTATCTCACTGCCACCAGTTCCGGATTGACGTATCTTAATGAACGATTCAAGAACTTCAAGCAGGGCGGCAATATCTTGCTGCGAGGGGTGCCGCGGTCGGCGCTGGCCGAATTTGCCGAGGAGCATCTTTAATCAGATGTTCCTTGGCTTCGGATTACGGATTACAGACTCAATGCGGCTTCATGAATTTCAAGGTCATGCGGTCGCTCTCGCCAATTTCACGTACGCGGGCGCGAAATCGACGATTCAAGAGTGACCCGCGAAGTGTTGGTGGCAGGGAATAGACACCGTCGGCATAATCCTTGGTGTCCTCCACCTTGCCCTCTAGCCCGGAGACCATATGCCGTTATACACAGGTGCCTCACATCCCAGATTCAACAATATCGATATTGCTGGTCTTCTATACTTCGTCGTTAAAGATACTTTGATCCATAGTCTTTGAAGGCGTTTCGGATTGCGGCTTACCCACTACCTGGGCAGGCACGCCCACTACAGTGGTGTGAGCGGCGACATCGCTTAAAACCACACTGCCCGCGCCTATTTTCGCGCCCTCTCCAATCTCGATATTTCCCAGCACCTTGGCTCCTGTAGAGATCAGCACCCCGGATCTGATCTTGGGGTGGCGATCACCTTGATCGTTGCCGGTGCCACCGAGCGTAACCTGTTGCAGGATAGAGACATTATCTTCGATCACAGATGTTTCTCCGATAACAATCCCGGTCGCATGATCGAACATGATTCCCCGGCCTATTACACAAGCAGGATGAATGTCGACACCGAAGAATTCGGAGTTTCTACTTTGAATAAATAGTGCCAGTTCACGACGTTTGGTTGTCCATAGATAGTGGGCGAGGCGGTGCACCTGTATGGACTGAAAACCCTTTAGATACAGGATGACCGGCAGGTATGCATTGATGGCGGCATCGCGCTCAAACACTGCCTTGATATCGCAGCTGGCGTGCCCAATGATTTCTGGTGCAGCAGCGAATGCGTGGTCGAATAACTCTCTCACGGTCGCCACCGGCATCACATCGTCGGACAATTTGTTGGCAAGAATAAAACTTAGTGCCGATGCCAGATCCTTGTGATTGAGCACGCAAGCGTAAACATAGCTTGCCAGCAAGGGTTCTTCCAGGATTACCTGTTCGGCTTCATCTTTCAGCTGTTGCCATAGACCGTCAATCATCTCAAAATTCCACTAACGATGGACCAGGGCCGATTATAAGGGCTCCGAAAACTGATTCAATAGCTATTAGTTAATCTAACTTGGAGTGGCCGGGAATGCCACCGCCGTGCCGCAGTTGCTTGCAATGCAGCGACATAGAAAGGATAACCGGGTTCCTTGATGGGAAAAAACAGGAACAGCTTAAAGCAAACCATGGCCAGAAGTATACCGTATTGAATTCCGAACAGGATGTCGGCATTTTGGTCCGCCTATCTAAAGTCCTCTACCTTCCACAAGGTGGTGGGTATACGCAGGGGCCTTGCAGCGGTGATACGGAGCAAGAAATAGCTGTTGAAACACGGGTCGATGAGCAGGGCGAGTTCACATTGACCACGATATCCTGGGCGAATGCACTCGACAGAAACCCGAGGGTCAGCCAAGGCATGTGGGTGTGAGAATCGATTTTATGAATTGAAAGCTAGGCACAATCGACTGGCTAGTGGTTGAGACAAATCGCAGCAGCTTACAAGCCTGGATGATTCAAGTATCCGTTGGCTTCGTATTGGTAATACGCCATTCCAGAGCTTATCTGGGATATTTATAGTGAAAGTTCATAAAACACTTATATAATAGCAAGTTAAGGGGGACAGCTTTTGTCAAATATCAAATAATTCTGATGGATTTAGCGCTAGTTATGACGGCAGATTGTGATTAAACTTCAGTTTAGAGATAGTCATTTCCAACGGGGTTATTGATGGGGTTTCGAGTCCAGAACCTAAAGCGAGTCGCTGTCATTATGCTATCGGTATCGGTATTGTTCAGCAGTTTTTCTCGGGCCCAGGAACGCAGCCAATATCAGCATTGGTTGGAACTCTCGGCTGCAGACCAAAACTTTGCTGATCGCTCCGATGAAATTGGCAGAACCCGCGCATTCCTCGAATTTCTGGGCGAGGATTCGGTGGTGTTTCGCGGTAGCAGGAATTCGGTCGACGCCCGTACCGAATATTCAAACCCAGAATTTCAAAGGGGTGCCAACGAAATTGCCTGGGAGGCGCATTACATCGACGTTTCCCGAGACGGGGATCTGGGCCTATCCGCTGGACCCCTGACCATCATCGGCGGGGGAGGAGATCCGGATCTGGACAGTTTCGGCCACCTCGTCTCCATCTGGAAGAAAAATGCAGGCCGCTGGGTTTTAATGGCGGATATCGTGGTAGGTATTCCAGGTTTCCTCAGCCTGGGTGTAGAGCCCAACTTCGATGATACCCGTCCAGTATTGGAAGAAACCGCGCATCCGGTCATGGTCATGACCGAAGACAATACCTTGCAATCCTTGATTGAGTCCGATAATCGATTTGGCCGCTCCATCAATATTCGAGGCGGCCAGCGAGCGCTATTGCGCTGGGGTTTGACCAATACCCGGGTTTATCTGCCAGATATGGGGCCAGCAGTCGGCAGAGAGCCCGCGAGTTCAGTCTATGGTGCGTTCTTGGATAATCAATTATCGACGACCAATCCTGTTAGCTTGACCCATGTCGGCGGTTATTTATCTACTTCCAAGGAAGTGGGATACACCTATGGCACCATGGCGACGAACGTCGATGCTGAAATTGAGAACAACGAGAGTGAGAATGACAGATTTCAGGCTAATTATCTTCGCCTCTGGCGTTTCAGTGAAAGCAATGAGTGGAAAATAGCGGTAGAAGTGTTGAGTCCTTATTCGAACTAAACTTCCCCGGTGAAGCTACTCCGGCAACTAATTTGATACGGTTAGGATTCGATCCCCGTAGCGTAGCGTGATTCCCTGTTTGTTCAGAATCTCGATTGCAAACTGGTGGCTGCCATTCGTCCAACTGCGTGAATCCAACTCGAGCTCGAAACCCAGGTTCGGTGCGTTAGGATCGGTCATCACTACCATCGCCTCGACAACATCCGGCCGACTAACACCATAGCGCGCTGTCGCAAGGGTCTGGTCATCCAGTATCAGGTGAACCTCGTCGACGCCGATATCTTCATTATAGGCCCATCCGGAAATGCTGATCAGACCGCTGATTTCTGCTTTGGCAGGCGGAAAATCGATCCAGGCTGTGGCTGGAAACGGACAGGGATAGGCGCGATAGTCCGCTCGGTTGCGAATGTCCAGCAGGCGATCGACTTTGTAATAACTAAACCTCTTATCGCCACTGAAGAGTGACAATTCGCCGAGATATTTCAGCTCATTGCTGAGCTGGCAAACGCGGTCAAGCACGTCGTGTTTGCCGGGTATGGTCAGGGTGCTGTCTTCGGTGATGAATAAGGCGGATTTACCAATCTCGCCCGCCAGGCCTGATGCGTCCAGGCGCCACAATCGATATTGGCTAAGGCGGCCATCTCTAACGGCCTTGTCCTGATCGAGGGTAAATCCAGCTGTGGTTAGTCCCGAGAATTCAGTCTGCGCGGCGGTGTAATAGTTATCGGTGATTATTACCGGAGAGCCTCCCTCAAATTCCGCGTCGATAACAGCCCCCGTATAGTCGGTAAACTGTTTCCAGCCAGCCATCTTATTCGACAGGACGCCAGTCCCAAGCAAGGCCTGTAATGGGAGTTGATAGGCCTGTGAGCCGACGCCTAGCAAGGCAATGAGGGTGCCAGTGAAGCCGATTACAGGAACGCTGGCGATTACAATGCCAGCGACTCTCGAATTCCATTGGATCCTGCACCAGTCATGTATTTGTCTCAGTGTCGCGGGTACGAAAACCAGCAGGGGGAAATAGCCGGACAGGGGCCAGTGGATCGACGTGCTGGTGGCATCGGTCCAGGGCGCCAGGATTGAATAGACGAGAATGTTCACCAGTGCCAGCGTCATGAATAACGCTGCGCTGGCATCGCCGTTTCTGGCTCGCAGATGTAATTGCCAAAGGCTAAAGACCAAGGCGGCATAAAGCGGGGGAGTTACCACACCCGCCTGTTTAAACAGGTGCAACAGGCCACTGGCCTGAATTTCCCAGGGATGACGGTCGATTAGATAGAAACTGGCGCTGCTTAGCTGGTTCTCCAGGTTAAACCAGATAATAGGCAGCAGGCCGATGCTGGCAATAGCCATGGCCAGCCACAGTCCGGGATTTCGCCACTGCCGCCGCTGTGGTGCAAACCAGACCAGGAAGACAATGACTGCGGCGGGATAGAGGAAAAATCGATAGTGGGTGCTGAGGCCACAGGCAACGAAAATACCTGTGGCCAGCCAGTATCTTAAGCGCTCGGTCCGCAGGGCTCTCTCGAAACAACCGATGGATAATAAACCAAAAAATAATAAAGGGACGTCTGGCACTGCAAGCAGCCCAAGAACACCACCCAGCGGCAAACACAGAGTCAGTACGGCAGTTTCTATTGCCTGTCGCTGGTTACTAAGTGGTCTTGCTATCCAATACATCAACAATGGCAAGCAAGCACCGAGCAGGATAAATACCAGGCGCGCGGCGATGGCACTGCCTGGATTTAAAGATGAGCCCACCCCGATTAGCAACGCCGTCATGAACGGGAGATCGCTGTAAGCGAGGGCAGGTCGAGCAGAAGCTTGCCAGTAGAATACCTCATCGCTGTATAGATCCAGCACCAGCGCGAGAAAAACTTTGAGCAGGAGTACGATGCAAAAGCCAATCGCAAACAGCTTGATAACAGGTGAATTGCCAGCCTGCGGATTTATATGCTGCAAGGTTTTGTTCCCGCTTTTATTCCCGAGTCTATCCCCGGTTAAATGAGCATGTCGTTAGAGCTGAACTGCGGGAATCAGGTTCTTCGGCACCATCTTGCCTGATAGTTTCTTCAGATTCAGAATAAAACCAAGCAGTATGGATAACATGGCCACAATCCAGATGGAAGAGAATAGGGGGTTTAGGGAGAAAGTGCCAATCTGATAGATCACCGTCGCAGTAATATAGGCAAGCCCGGTGCACCAGCCAAATACCAGCAGGGTCCAACGCCATCCGGCTTCCTTATTAACGGCGCCAAGCACGGCAACGCAGGGCGCATAGAGTAGGACAAACACCAGATAACAGAAGGCGGCGAAGGGGCCGGAGAACAGAGAAGCCATATTCGTCAGCGTGCTGGTTTCTACGTCTTGATCCTCGGCTACTGCTTCTATATCACTGACGTCACCAATCGAAATTCCCAGAGGATCGGTCAGGGCCCCACTTAGCGCACTCAACTCGCTGCCGATCGAGGAGAATGCCACTCTGGCAGCGGCCGCAAAATCTGGCGGGCCAGCGCCCGCGTCGGTCTGAGGTTCGCTATATAGGGCGTCGAGAGTTCCCACAATCGCTTCTTTCGCAAACATGCCGGTAAACAAACCCACGGTGGCCGGCCAGTTGTCTGATTCGATACCAAGCGGCTTAAAAGCAGGTGTTATGGATTTACCAATCACGCTCAGCACCGACTCTGCCGAATCCTCATTATTAAATGAGAAATCGGTGCCGATCGAATTAAGCAGGCTAAGGACGATGACGACGGCGACAATGGTCTTGCCGGCGCGCAAGATGAATCCCTTCAGGCGAAACCAGGTCGTCAGCAATATATTACGGATGATGGGCACATGGTACGCCGGCATTTCCTGAAATGACGGAGTGATCTCGTCGGTGAAGAGCTGTTTACGGAAGATCCAGCCGGTAAATACGGCCAGGGCTATGCCTAACAGATACAGGGCAAAGACAATATTTTGACCACTTTCCTGAAAAAACGCGGCGGCAAACAGGGCATACACCGTCAGGCGCGCACCACAGCTCATGAATGGCGCCATGGCAATAGCCATCAGCCGATCACTATCTCGATGCAGGCTGCGCGCCGCCATTACCGCCGGCACATTGCAGCCGAAGCCTACGATTAATGGCACGAAGGCATTGCCGGGTAAGCCAATGCCGCTCATCACCCGGTCGACGACGAAGGCCGCACGGGACATATATCCGGAATCTTCCAGTGTCGACAGGCACAGATACAGAAACCCTATCACCGGGATAAATGTCGCCACCAGGGTGACGCCGCCACCGACTCCTTTTGCCAATAGGGTGATGATGACATCTGGCATGGAGATCTGTTGCAGCAGCCAGGTGGTACCGTCAACCAGGATCGCAGTGAACAGGATGTCAAAGAAATCGATAAAAACGGCGCCGAGATTTACCGCAATCGTGAACATCAGGTAAATCATGAAGAGGAAGACCGGGATACCCAGCCATCGATTCAAGAGCACTGAATCTATGCGCTCGGAAAGACTGTGGTGGGTGGGCGATACCTCCACGACCCCGTTTATCAATTGTCCTGAACGATAGTAGCGTTGCAGTAGCTTCTCATCGACGGCAGTCGGAATTGTCGGTGCCTCGATGGCGTTTGGCATAACCGGGTCGGCAAGGCCTGCCTGCAGTTCATTTAACAATGCTTTTATGCCTTGGTTACGGGAGGCAACGATGGCGACGACCGGGACATGCAATTGATCGGCAAGGGCTTGGGGAGTGATGGTAAAGCCTTGCTGCTGCGCCACGTCAAGCATGTTGATTACAATCACGACGGGAATATTTTTCTCCAGCAATTGCTGGGTGAGGACCAGGCTACGTTCGAGATTGCTGGCATCTAACAGGTTAATCAGGAGATCTGCTTCAGCGTTGTCGATGTAATCCTGGGCGATCTTTTCATCGATGCCCTGAAAATCCTGTTCTAAAGAATAAATTCCTGGCAGATCAACTAACTCGACGCTGTTTGGTTCCAGGTCGAAATAGCCGAACTTCTTCTCCACGGTAACCCCCGGCCAGTTACCAACTTTCTGGCGCGCGCCGGTTAAGATGTTGAAAAGTGTTGTCTTGCCACAGTTGGGATTGCCAATCAGGGCAATTTTTTTTGTGCGGGCTGCCGACTTCATGGCACTACTGTAACTCCACTGTGATGGCATCTGCTTCTGATCTGCGGATGCTGATAAAACTGCCTCCCACCTTTACCTGCATGGGGTCCCCCAGCGGTGCAAAGTGAAGAATCTGCATGGCGCAACCGGGAATGATGCCGAGAGAGTATAGTCGGCTTCTCAGCTCCGCAGGCTCTGCGGCGATTTCGAGAACCACACAACTATCGCCACGACTGGCGTTGGATAGAGCTGTCTGTGTCATAGGTCGAATAAGTGTCTGAAAATCAATGATATCTGCTGTTACAAGAAGTAATTCAAGGCTTATTAAAGTAGCAGATCTAAATCTTGTTGACAATCATTCTCATTTACATTTATATTAGCACATTGGCGCCGGAGTCCCTATGTACGTATGCATTTGCAGGCAAATTACCGAGCATCAGATCCGCGATCTGTGCCTTGGTGGTGCCAGCAATTTGACCGACCTGCGTGCCAAACTCGGCGTAGCCAGTGAATGTGGCAAATGCAGCAAGCTGGCCCAGAGCATCGTTAACGAGTGCAACAAGTCTGCGGCCTACGAAAACGCCGCCTAGATTCTTCAAATCCCATCAAATTAATGTGTTCGAGGGCATAACCGGACTTGGCCTCGTGGGCTCTGCGCAAATGAAAATGGGATTGCTTATCATTTCATATTTGGATAAATATCAATAACTTACAGGGGTAAAACTTGACAAATTGTCCTCCGCAGTCGATGCTTACGCAATCCCAAACTTGAGACCAAGCGAGATAAACCCATGAAATCAGACGCCGGCATACTAAAGCACCTGAATCAGGCATTGGCCAACGAATTAATCGCAATTAATCAGTATTTTCTCCATTCCCGTATGTATAAAGATTGGGGGCTCGATCGCCTGGCTGCGAAGGAACACGAAGAATCCATTGATGAGATGAAGCATGCCGACCGCCTGATTGAGAGAATTCTATTTCTGGAGGGCTTGCCCAATCTGCAGAAATTGGGCAGTCTGCTAATCGGTGAAAACACCCAGGAAATGCTGGAGTGCGATCTTAAACTGGAAATGATGGCCTGCCCGGACCTGAAAGCGGGGATTGCTGCCTGTGAGTCGGTTAGCGATTTCGTCAGCCGTGATCTGTTGAGTGCAATACTCGACAGCGAAGAAGAACATATCGACTGGTTGGAAACCCAACTCTCGCTGATTGCTAAAGTGGGGCTGGAGAATTACCAGCAATCGATGATTTCAGCCGTCTGAGTTGCGCTCTGTGAATTCATCATCAAAGCTCACTTGTCGATAGTTAAGTAGACATTCCGTAGAGTTATCGATCATCTATGGCGTGAGGATTTATCCTGTCGCTCCGGTAGCATTTTATGTATGCATGTATCGACCTGGGATCGAATAGCTTCCATTTACTGATAGCTGAACGGGAAGCTGGTCTTATCCGGATTATCGAGCGCTGTAGTGAGAAAGTTCAACTCGGTGAGGGGGTGGCGGCCGCCGGTGTTATTTCCGCTCCGGCTTTCGANCGTGGCTTGCTCTGTCTGCAGCACTTCAAAACCCTGATGGATCAATATCCCTTNCAGCAATACTGGGCCCTCGGGACCAATACCTTCCGCGTCACCGCGAATGCGNATNAATTTCTTGAATCGGCCCGCAAAATTGGTCTGAATATTTCAATAATCAGCGGCGTGCAGGAAGCGGTGTTGATCTATGCCGGTGTAATTACCGCGCTGCCTCTGTCGGACTCACATCGACTGGTGATAGATATCGGCGGCGGCAGTACCGAAGTCATAGTCGGCAGGAAACATGCGTGCCTGTTGACAGAAAGCCTGGCGATAGGCAGCGTCGCGTGGCGCGATCGATTCTTCAATAATGGACCTGCTTCCGCGACTGAACTCGAACAGCAGATGGGAGCGGCAGTGACCGCGGCGCAACAGGTCTTCGATGGATTTTCTCCAGCGATCAAGAAACTCGGCTGGTCCGAGTCTTACGCGTCTTCCGGGACCATAAAGATGCTCGCCGCAATCTGTGAGTCTGAAGGTCGAGCTGCCGGGCAAATTAGTCTGCATGCACTGCGTGGGCTTAAAACCCAACTGTCCACCTGCATAGCCAGGGGAACTGATGTACCCGCGATAAAAGAGCGTCGTCGTGATTTACTGCTGCCGGGCTGGAGTGTGTTGGTTGGACTTATGCAAAGCTACGGTATTGAGAAGATTAACTTCAGTGCCACGGCATTGCGGGAGGGCATGCTGGATTTTATGGTGAAGAATGAGAAAACGCTGGAGGCGATGGAACAGAGTGATTTGCCAGTGGTAAACCACGCCAGTAGATAGCGCAAGCCTGGCCATGGCCAGTGAATGCAACAGACTCGTTCAGGCGCTCGCCAGCTTCTTCAAAAGCAGGTTCTGCACACCATTTGCGCTGGAATCCAGGGGCTTATAGCCACCATTAGTCTGTAATTCCCAGGCCTGGTTGCTGTCATTCAGGTAGCTTTCCATTTCTTCCAGAATTCTGTTTGCCAGCTTTTTCTTGAGAATTGGGAAACAAACTTCGATGCGGTTGGAGAGGTTTCGCTCCATCCAGTCCGCGCTGGAACAGTAAACCTGGTGTGGGTTATTGAGAAAGTAGTAGGCCCGGGAATGTTCCAGAAAGCGCCCTACTATGGACACCACACGAATGTTCTCGCTGACGCCGGCGATGCCAGGTTTAAGACAGCAGATACCGCGGACAACCAAATCAATCTTCACGCCAGCCTGAGAGGCTGCATACAAGGCTTTTATCATAGCGGGGTCGGTGAGGGCGTTGAGCTTTGCAACGATGCGCGCGGGATCGCCGTTGAGCGCCATTTTCCTTTCCACTTCGATCATTTTTAGCAGGTTCTTGCGCAGATAAAAAGGGGCGTGGATTATTAATTTCGGATGAATTTTTTTCCCCATCCCGGTTATTTGCTGAAACACCTTGTGCACGTCGGCGCAGAGCGTATCGTCCGCAGTAAGCAGACTATAGTCGGTGTAGAGGAGCGAATTTTTGAGGTGATAGTTGCCGGTTCCAAGGTGTGCATAGCGCTTCAGTTCATTGCCAACACGTCGCACAAACAACAGCATCTTGGCATGGGTCTTGTAACCCAGTACGCCGTAGACAACTACAGCGCCGGCTTCCTGCAATATACTGGCGAAATTAATATTCTCTTCTTCATCGAAACGCGCCCGCAACTCGATCACCACGGTAACTTCCTTGCCATTTCTGGCCGCCTCCGCTAAGGCTTCGACCAATTCCGAAGATTCGTTGGTTCTATACAGAGTCTGCTTGATTGAAAGAACAGTCGGGTCATTCGCTGCCTGTCTCACCCAGTCGATGATAGGCATGAAAGATTGGAACGGGTGCAGGAGTAATTGATCTTCTTTATTAATAATCGAGAAGATGTCGCTGCTTTCTTCGAGGCCCCTGGGTGTACCCGGTGAGAATTTTGCAAATCGCAGTTCGGGTCGATCCACCATTTCGGTTGCTGCTATTAGTCGTTGCAAATTAACCGGACCGTCGAGAGCAAACAATTCTTCATTGCTTAAATTAAAGCGAGCCAGCAGAAAGTCTGAAAGTTTTGGCGGACATTCCTTGCTTACCTCAAGTTTGCTGGCGGCACCAAATCGACGACTGTGCAATTCTCCCCGTAGTGCAATAGCAACGTCTTCCACTTCGACATTCGACATTTCCAGGTCGGCATTTCTGGTAACCCGGAACTGATGGCACTCGATAACTTCCATACCGGGGAAAAATTCATCTACATGGGCATGGATAATGGAGGACAGGAAGATGAAATTATCGCCATCTGGCATGATATCTTTCGGTACTTTTATGAGGCGCGGCAACGACCGCGGTGCAGGAACTATGGCCAGTCCGCTGTCACGACCGAAGGCGTCTTTACCTTCGAGGGATAAAATGAAATTCAGACTCTTGTTAACCAGACGTGGAAATGGATGCGCTGGATCCAATCCCAGTGGGCTGATAATGGGTAATACTTCTTCGTGGAAGTAGATTTGACTCCACCGAACCAGATCATTATTCCAGGCATGGCGTTGTAGGAAATGAATATTTTCCGCCGCCAACGCTGGCAGTAGATCCTCGTTCAGGATTCGGTACTGTTCGTCAAGTGACTCCCGTACCCGTTCATGGATAATTTTCAGAATTTGTTCGGGATAATTGCCGTCTGCGCCGGGACGCTGGCGGCCGAAATTTAATTGCTTTTTCAGGCCGGAAACGCGAATTTCAAAATATTCATCCAGATTAGAGCTAAAAATTGATAAAAAGTTGAGACGTTCGAGCAGAGGATGCTTCGGGTTTTTTGCCTGACTTAGGACTCGTAAATTAAACTCCAGATAACTCAGTTCCCGGTTTTCAAAATATGCGTTATCGCTCAGGTCGATTTCGCCGCCAACAGCCGCGCCTGGAACGTGGGCAGTAGGGAGTTTGGAATTATCTGAGCTGTCATTCGTGACTACTTCCAGAAAAGGGTTTCCAGATCGTTTAGCCATGGTGTCAAGGTCCTGATTCATTAACGGGAACTGGCCGTACGTGGTAACAGGCAGTGCGTAGGGAAGCCAGTTGAGAAAAAAATGTTAGCATTTTCTGATACTTCTTCATACGTTGTTTGCCTGCGATGCTGCCGGTACGGCAGTGTCATGGATTGGGAATGGCAATGCTGTATGACTCGGAACAGGAGTTAAGCAATTGATAGGTAACATAATAACCTATATCAAGCTGTGCTTCGCAGGACGTTTCCCCGGCTTTCCTCGGTCCAGGTATTATTCCTGAATTCAACCCTGGCAGGTGCAAAGAAACTCGCAATATTCAAGCAAAGATCTATACTGAACTTGGCTGATATAGTTTGTGTCGCCCAATGGCAAGGACGGCATATCGTGGTACGTTTCCCTAACTAAGGCTAGGATAGGTGGGGACGAGAATCCAGGGAGGAGTGAAGGCGATGTTTGATGGCAGTTTGTAAGCTAACGAGAGCCAAAATTCGGAATCAAAATTGGAATTTCTCGATGAATTGCCCAGTCTGAGCAGTACAGCTTCCTCCCTCTCATGCCCGCAGCCGCTAAAAGTTTCTTCTTCCCAGGCGTTGTCATTCTCCCAGCCAAACTTCCGTGAACCCAACGACCGGAAGCAAATCACGACGGAAAAATCCAGCCAGGCTTTTGATGTCACCCAGATTTATTTGAGGGAGATTGGCTATACACCGCTGCTCACTGCCACCGAAGAAGTCTGTTACGCGAGGTGTGCCCTGCAGGGAGATGCGCGTAGTAAGCAGCGAATGATCGAGAGCAATCTCAGGCTGGTTGTGAAAATTGCCCGTCGTTATATTAATCGCGGCATGGCTCTGCTGGATTTGATAGAGGAGGGTAATCTCGGCTTGATACACGCCGTGGAAAAGTTTGATCCGGAACGGGGCTTCCGATTTTCAACCTATGCGACCTGGTGGATACGTCAGGGCATCGAACGTGGTCTGATGAACCAGGCTCGAACCATTCGCTTACCTGTGCACGTAACCAAAGAGTTGAACGCAGTGCTTCGCAAGGCACAGCAACTCGCCACCAGGAAAGCACGGGATCCAAGCGCAGAAGAGATTGCAGCCGAGGTCGGCAAAACAGTAACGAAAATAAAACGATTGCTGCGTCTAAATGAAAGAGTGACTTCTGCAGATGCGCCGATTCTGGCTGATGGGGAAATTACGCTGCAAGACACCTTTGCCGCCGATAATGGCCAGGGACCAGATAATCTCTTGCAAATTTCGGAACTGAGTCAGTGCCTGAACAGCTGGCTCCATCAACTCCCTGAAAGGCACAGGGAGATATTGTCGAGGCGATTCGGACTCGACGGCTATGACAGCGAGACCCTTGAAAATGTCGGCCGCGCCATCGGCTTAACCCGGGAACGAGTCCGTCAAATACAGATTGAGGCCCTGAAGAAGCTTAAATCCATAATCGGACGGGATGGTGTCGCGCGCGATATCTTTGCTGAATTCAATTGAGTCGGGCCCGGCCCGGCCTCGATTCGATCCTTAGCCCCAGATTAGGCAATAAAAGATGCGGGATTCTGAGTGAATTCGGCTTTCTGAAAGTGAATTTACGGGATTAAATTCACGGTTTCACCGTCCTGCACACCCGTCAGTAGTAGCCCTATGGCGTTAGCTCTGGCGTCAGCAATATATAAACCTAGTTAAAACAAGTGGTTAAATTATTGATAATTTTATTTGCTATTCTCTGATTTGGTGTTATAGTTAAGTACAACACTATATGAGTAGCTGTGTAACACACAGCAGAGTGGTTTGAGTGGAAATCAACTGGAATAACAAAGAGCCGATCTACCTGCAGCTAAGAGACCGTTTGCTCGAGTTGATCATGGATGGCTTGCTGAGCGAGGGTGATGCACTGCCTTCGGTGCGGCAGATTTCCAGTGAACAGCGGATTAATCCCATTACAGTATCTAAAGCGATACAAATTCTGGT
>PCCP01000031.1 GCA_002731775.1 Gammaproteobacteria bacterium | reverse complement strand
TGACTATTGCGTAGAGGAATACGTACCGGTACTGCAGCAACAGATTCAGCTCGGAAAAACTCGGTACCTGGGTATTACTGAAAATTTCAGGCAGGATCCAACCCATGAAATGTTGCAAGGAGCAGTTCCTGTCGGCTGCTTTGACGTCGCGATGGTAGGGTTCAACTTTCTTAACGCGGGAGCACGTGACCAGGTTTTTCCGGATTGCCTTCGGCACGATGTCGGCACACAGGTTATGCACGCTGTACGCAGAGCGCTCAGTAATCCGGCGGTGCTGATGCAAAATATTGAACAACTGATTTCCACGGGCGAAATCGAAAAGGGTGTTGTAAATAATGACGACCCGCTGAAATTTTTAACCGGGCACCCTGGGGTCAAGTCTGTGATCGAGGCTGCTTATCGATACTGCCGATATGAGCCGGGTGTCTCTTTGGTGTTGACCGGAACCGGCAGCGTGGATCATTTAACCAGTAATGTTGCGGCACTGACAGCACCGCCATTGCCTGACGAGTTGATGGTGGAAATGGACAGGGTTTTTGGGAAAGTCACGTCTGCCTCTGGCGACTAAATGTCACTCTTCGGTTTTTCCTCGAAGAGCAAACTTTTCAAGCCGACATCAAGCGCTACTGGCTCAATGCTGAGGTTATCTAGGTCTTCAGTACTGAAATCTTTGTTTTCGAGTAACCGACGAACTTCATCTTGTGTGATAACGGGTACGCCGGGTAACAGGTGCGTTAGTGGCGCAAGCAGGCTTAACAGGGTGATCGGTATTGAGACGACTCGGCACTTTTCTCCTGAGAACTCAATGCAAAGTTCGACGAAACGGCGGTAAGTGGTAGGGCTTTTACCGGGTACCGCTATGGTCTTTCCGATGCTCGAATGGTTGTCTATACAAGCCCGTATTGCCTTGACGACATCACTGGCAAGAACGGGCTGGATAAGCGATTCCCCATTGTTGGGTAGTGGAATGATCGGGGACATTCGTGCCATTTGGACGATGCGCTCAATATTGTTTAGTCCCGGTGCGCCATAAATCATCGTCGGGTGAAGCAGGGTGGCCGGGATCTCGCTCATCCAGATAGCATGAGACATAGCAGCCAGGCGGGCACATTTGTCATCTGGAAATCGCGTATAGATGCGAGTTGAGCCCAGGGCTATCAGTCGACTCATGTCGGGCTTACGTGCAATCAGGGTTGTCAGTATCTCTGGGCGGGAACAATGTACAAGTAGCGTATTTTTGTTTACCAGTCTGGCTAGAGCTGCAGTGTCATTAGCGTCAAGCTGTACAAATTGCGCTGTGCTGTTCGTGGGAATATTCCGGGGATTTCTCGCGATGCCCGTCACGGGGATGCCATCGCCCAGCAGCGCTTCATACAACATCCGGCCAGGCCCGCTACTCGCGCCTATGATAGTGATCGACATCGTCATGGCTAACCGGTGTTTCTCATGCTTGCAGCAATACCGGCAATCGTTACAAGCAGTGCTTTGTGTGCCTGCGCCATATCACCTGATTCTTCACGGCAACGCTTGATCAGTTCAATTTGAAGCAGGTGAAGCGGATCTGTGTAGGGGTGTCTAAGCTCAAGTGTCTGCCTGATTTCGGGGTTTCCCTCGAGGAGTATGTCCTGGTTTTTTATTCTGTTAATGCTGTCGATGAGTTTAGCCAGTCGTGATCGGAAGGAATCCCCCATCAGTTTTAATTTCGGGGACACCAGGGTTTCGTCATAGCGTTCGGAGATTTCTGCATCGGCTTTACATAACACCATCTCGAGCATGTTGATCTGGGTTTGGAAGAACGGCCATTCTTCAACCATCTCCTTTAGAACGTTGAGTTCCTTGCTGGTGAGTTCCTGTTCGAAGGCTGTATCTGTACCCAGCCATGCCGGTAGCATCAAACGTTTCTGGGTCCAGGCAAACACCCAGGGAATGGCTCTCAGTTCACTAATTGATCTGTCCGTGTCACTGCCGTTTCTGCGTGCCGGTCTTGAGCCCAGTGCAAGTAGCGCGAGTTCTCGTTCCGGAGTCCCGTCTGCAAAATAGTCGATAAAGTCTTTGTTGGATTGGACAGTCGAGCGATAGCTTTCACAGGCAACCTCCGAGAGCCTCTGCATCAGGAGTCGCCAGTTTTCTCTTGGCTGTGGAGGAGGCAGTAGGCTTGCCTCAATGGCAGCGCTTAACACCAGGTCCAGGTTGATCAGCGCGAGTGGTGGTGATCCGTACTTGAACCGGATCATTTCACCTTGTTCGGTGACTCGCATACTGTTTTTTACCGAGCCAGGCGGCTGTGACAGAATAGCTTGTCTTGCCGGGGCTCCGCCGCGTCCGGGCGCGCCCCCCCGGCCGTGGAACAAGGTAAGGTCTATATTGTATTTGTCAGAGACGACGACCAGTTCTTCCTGGGCACGATACTGGGCCCAGCAAGCGGCCATCTGTCCGGCATCCTTAGCGCTATCAGAGTAGCCAATCATGATTTGCTGCGAACCATCAATGTACTCCGTGTACCAGTTGGTTCGAAGCAGACACTCCAGTGTCCAGGCGGCATTCTCGAGGTCGTCCAGTGTTTCAAAAAGGGGCACGACCGGTAACACTCGAGTGACTCCGGACTTACGTAAAAGTAATACAACCCCCAAGACATCGGAAGGGCGCCTGGCCATCGAAATGATATAGCTGGCGATACCCTGCCCATTGTCTTCTGCGATAAGTCTGAAGGTTTTGAGTATTTCACCGGCATCACCTTCTGGCTGCCAGCTGTCTGGTACCAAAGGCCTGCGAGTCTTGAGTTCCTGCAATAGGAAATCTGTTCTGGCTTTCTCTGACCAGTGCTTATAGCTGCCCAGTTCCAGGTATTCGGTGATCGCGTCCAGAAGTTCGATATGCTTGTCAGAGCTCTGGCGGATATCCAGTTCCACCAGCGTCACTCCAAATGTATTGGCGCGGATCAGGGTTTCCTTTAAAAGACCGTCGGCAATGATATTCATGCCACACGAAAGGAGAGAGTCGTAGCATAGTTGCAGCGGCGCGATCAAGTCAGCGTCACTGTGAATCAATCCGGGCTCTGGTGGCTCGGATGTTTCTGCCCAGGTTCGAGTCGCCGCTAGTCTTTCACGCAATGACCTGAGAATATGGCGGTAAGGTTCGTCGACGCCTTCGGGGCACAGTGTGGCAAGCTCGCTGGAGCAGTTAGACATTGAGAGCTGTGACAAAAGTTCTTCAACGTCTCTTAAATACAAATCTGCCGCCATCCACCTGGCCAGTCTCAAGATTTCTTTAGTCACATCAGCGGTGACGCTCGGATTACCATCTCTGTCACCACCCATCCAGGACGAAATCTTGACCGGAGACACACTTAAAGGCAGTGTCTCGCCTGTTAGTTTGAAAGTCAGTTCACTTAATCGATTCCAGAGCTGTGGAATAGCAGTCCACAGTGAGTGTTCAATAACCGCGTAACCCCACTTGGCCTCATCCTGTGGTGTGGGTCTTTCTGTCCTGATTTCATCCGTGAACCAGACTTCAGCGATCAGTCGCTCCAGATCCAGTCGTGCCTGTGTATCGAGTTCCTGGTCTTCGTTGACGCCATTGAGTGTGGAGGCTATTCGGTTGTATTTTTGAATCAGGGTACGTCGGGTAATTTCGGTCGGGTGTGCAGTAAGAACAAGATCGCATCGCATACTGGTAATAGTTTCAAGGACACGTTGCTGATCGATCCCTTTATTGATCAGGCGAGTGAACAGTTCTTCCAACTGTGAACCAATGGCAGTTTCAGTCGACTCGGCCTGTTCGGCAATATTGGTGAGATTAAGAAACTGGTTGAACGCTCGTGCGACGGATATTAGTGATTCACCGTCAAGCTTCGTAAGCACCTGGCGCAACTGTTCATGGTCACCCTGTTCGCTATTTTCAGGATCAGTCACAGATTGTCGGTTCGCCTTCGCGAGTAGTCGAATCTCTTCAACCTTGGACAGGAATTTCTGTCCGTGTTGGCGCGTCATTGTCTCACCCAGAATAGTACTTAAGGTTCGAACGCGATGGCGTAGGCGTGGGGAGATCAGATCATTCATAGGCATGTCGGCTAATGGTTTGTTGATTCTACACGGCTCTGGATGCGAAGTGCAGACTGGGCGGCTGCCTGTGGGTACAATAGTTTCTTTTTGATTAGCAGGAGAGACAGGTGGACGAACTGGATATGACGGGAAAGGTTGTGTTGATTACGGGTGGCAGCAGGGGGCTCGGCAAAGCCATGGCACTTGGTTTCGCACGCCACGGGGCAAACGTTGCTATCGTCAGTCGGAAAATTGAATCCTGTATCGAAACGGCCAGAGAGGTTGAAGCGCTGGGTGTTAAGGCGTTTCCTTATGCTGCTCATGCCGGGGACTGGGATTCCCTGGATGCGATGGTTGAGGCAGTCTATGCAGAGTTCGGCAAAGTTGATGTGCTGATTAACAACGCAGGTATGTCGCCACTTTACCCCTCCCTTGACCAGGTTTCCGAGAAGTTGTTCGATAAAGTCATTGGCGTCAATCTCAAGGGGCCGTTTCGACTCAGTGCCAATATTGGNAGCAGGATGGNTGAGGNNCAGGGAGGTTGTATTATCAATGTTTCTAGTATTGCAGCNGTCAAGGCGAGTCCAACTTCAGAACCNTATGGCGCTGCGAAGGCGGGCCTGAATGCGATTACTCGTTCNTTTGCNGCGGCTTATGGACCAAAAGTGAGGGTCAACTGTATTATGGCCGGGCCTTTTCTCACNGATATNAGCAAGGCCTGGGATATGGAGGCGTTTGAGGAACGTGCCAACACNACAATTCCGNTACAGCGTGGTGGCCAGCCCGAAGAGGTCGTAGGGGCNGCGCTTTACCTGGCGAGNACAGGNGCAGGATTCACGACGGGTGCAATTCTTGCCATCGANGGTGGCTCACACNTGCTTTANACTGANNTTAAGCTGGTTTTNTGAGTGCAAATACGAAATCNCTAAAAATATCCATCAGGGTTTCGTNTTTAAANTCAGTGAATTCACCCGCGTCAAAATACATGCCGTGCTCGGCGCAGGCTTCATACTGAATATGTTTTTGAATGGGGTCCGATAGTAGCTCCATGGGTTTGTCGCAACGAGGACAGTTGATGTTTCGAATTTTGTTGTGTTTCTTTCCGAGTAAGGGGTCTCCATCATCAATGTGGTCGGACATCCATTTTTCTTTCAGTAACTCTGCCTCGCGGAGATCAAACCAGATACCTCGACAGGCAGAGCATTTATCTACGGTTACACCACCACTGAGTGTGCTGAGTGTGTGCTCGGTCATCCCAGTGTGGCATTTAGGACAATCCATTGAATCCATTGAATTTTTCTTAAACGTTTATTTCCAATTCGATATTATGCACATTTCAGCTGATTTCGCTAAGTAGCTTGATTGAATTATGGTGTTCGGTTGAAATCGGCATAGAGGGACCATCATGAATATAGTTGATCCAGCGGTAATCCAGTTTGCGAATGACAATTTTTACTTGGCGTTCAATAGCCGGGATGCGGTCCAGATGTCAGGTTTGTGGACGGAGGACTACCCCTGCGTTTGCATCCATCCGGGTTGGGCGCCGCTTTTAGGCAGGGACGAAATTCTGGAGAGTTGGGACAATATATTCAGCGGTCAGGAACCAGGCATTCAAATTGTTTGCCATAGTCCAAGAGTACTCTTGCAAGGCGATCTCTTCTCCGTTATTTGCTACGAACAACTACCAGTGGGTTGGCTGGTTGCGACAAATAATTTCGTGATTGAGGCGGGCAGTGTTCGCATGGTTCATCACCAGGCCAGTCAGTGTATGGTGCCGCCTGAGCTGGATGAACCCCTGATGGTTGTTCAGTAATTACTGATCTTCTTCTCTTAATCTGATTCGGCTCTTGTTCTCGGGGTTCTTGCCGACAATCGGTTCGTAGAATTCTCGAATTCTATTCATATCCCGGGAGAGGTCAGAGGGCAGAAAGGCAGGGCCAAGTCCTGCTTCTTTTTTCTGGTAGTCCAGATACCCGCAAACCAGTGGAATCTGTGCGGCTTCTGCTATCCGGTAGAAGCCGGATTTCCAATATTCGGTTTTTCGACGAGTTCCCGATGGTGGAATGACCAGAGCAATGCCGGAACCGTGTTCAATTTGTGCGCTAAGTGACTGGACAAGGTTGTTGCGCTTTGACCGATCCACGGGAACGCCGCCAAGGTATCTAAGTATTGGTCCTAAAGGTGATCGAAACAGACTGTCCTTACCTAGCCAATTGACGCTAATGCCGAATGAATAGGCTGCTGCCAGCAGGAAGATGAAATCCCAGTTGGTGGTGTGTGGTGCAGCAATGATCACCATGTTTCTGGCGCTGGGAACCTGACCAGCTTTTTGCCAACCGAATACTGACAGCACTAGTCCGCCCAATAGCTGTGCTAACGGGTTACACCGCCGGGGTTCGGTGAGGTTCATTACCTAGGAAGGTTCCTAATGTATCAATATCGCACCGGGTTTATCCCGAGGCATATAATATTAATGTAGCATCGCATTAACATTTAGGCTACTGCCCGCCCGCTAATTAACTTACAACTTCCTTGCATATCGAGTCTCACCGTTCAGGTTGGCTTTGGTTAATTTGTAACTACCCGATAAAGGGTAGGTTTTTGGCCATACGGGACCAAAGAGTAGTGATACAGTGACCATTCGCTGTCCGAAAACTTACATGGGCCATTTGTCATGTTCAGGAAAATAGCAGCCATATTGTTGATGTGTGTCATCACCAACGCTTACGGGTCAGATCTCCGGGCTGCCGCGGAAGAGGCGTTAATGACGGGTGATATCGAACTTGCACTCCAGTCCTATGTGGAGCTCCTTGCGGAGTTCCCGGATGATCAGGAATCACTGGAAATTGCGGTCCAGCTGGCTGAGTTAGGAGCCGCGGAGCTGGCACTTCAGTTACTGATTGTCGATGTAGAGCGATCGGTTGAACTGAAAGAAATAGACAGAACTCAGTCTAGCTTACGGCTCATTACGGAGATCAATAACCAGCTACCCGCATGGGTCGATGAGACGCTCGCAGTTGCATCTGCTGTCACCGAAGATCAGCTCGCAGATTTCGAGGCCTGGCAGGAATTGACAGCAGAAGGTCAAGCGTTGCTGGAGTCAGAAGATTTTGAAAATGCCATGATGCTGTTCGAGGAGGCGCTGATGCTTGCTGTGGGAGTCTTTGGCCCTGACCACTGGCTGGCAGTAGCGTCAACCAGGGAGGGTGGGCTTGCCGCAAGGCAGCTCGGAGATGCAGTGACTGCCGATGTATTCTATAGCGACGCCTATGCCACCAGCAGCGAACTGCTCGGCGAGGCACATCCCCAGACACAATATATTGCCGGCCTTATGGCAGAGCTTTTTAACGCTTCCCAGGCGTTCGAAGAAGCCGAAGCAATGAAGCAGTTCATCACAGCGAATTACGAATCAGAAATCGGTGTCGCGCACAGTCTGACGATGGCATCGAGGTTAAGTGAAGT
>PCCP01000030.1 GCA_002731775.1 Gammaproteobacteria bacterium | reverse complement strand
CGATTCACTATGGGTCGCAGCTCCAGGAACATACCACCGTTAGGAACAGTGTTGGCATGTTTGATGTATCCCATATGACAGTATTGGAGATCCAGGGGCGGGATTCAGAAGCTTTTCTCAGATTTGTTCTGGCCAATGACATTGGTCTTTTGAAGGAAAGCGGTAAGGCCATGTACAGCGCCATGCTGAATGAAGCAGGGGGCATTATTGATGACGTTATTGTCTACGCTAATCGCCCTGATTTTCTGATGGTTGTGAACTGTTCCAGAAGGGCCACCGATATGGCGTGGTTGGCGCAGTGTGTGACTGGATTTAGTTGCCAAATCAGAGAGCGAACAGACCTTTCAATTATAGCGTTGCAAGGTCCGCAGGCGTTGACAGTTTTTCAGGCTACTGGCAGCCAGGAACAGACCCAACGGGTGGCTGGCCTGAAACCGTTTCAGGGGGGCTACGCTGGTGACTGGTATCTTGCCAGAACAGGCTATACCGGTGAGCAGGGTCTGGAGATAATATTACCTCACCAGGCGGCTGTGGGGCTCTGGGGGCAGTTATCAGATAATAAAGTGGCGGCCATTGGTCTGGGAGCTCGGGATACTTTGCGCCTGGAGGCAGGCATGAATCTGTGGGGCAACGATATGGATGAATCCATTAGTCCTTTTGAAGCTAATATGGCCCGGACAGTGGTCATGGATGATCATCAATTTGTTGGTAGCGCTGCGCTGCTGGCACAGACCGAGAAGGGCGTTGATAGACAGTTAATAGGTATTATCATGCAAGGCAAGGGCGTCTTGCGAGCACAATACCCGGTGCACCAAGGAACAAAGGTGGTGGGTAAGATTACCAGTGGCGCCTTCTCACCGACATTGCAGCGCGGTATCGCCCTGGCACGTATCAGGTCGTGTACGGGGCCACTGAGCGTTGCCATACGTGGCAAGCAGGTGCCGGTAGATCGGGTCAGGCTGCCATTTGCACGCAATGGTCGACCCGTTTATAGCATCATGCCCTCGGCAAGCTGAATAAGTGAGGGCGATAGTAGATGACAGCATGAAGGTGGTTATCCGTTGAGACCAAGATTTAGAAAAAAATAGGATTAGGGAGTCAGCAATGGCAGAGGTCAGGAGTAATTTAAATTATGCTGCGTCTCACGAATGGGTTGAGCTGAAAGACGGAATTGCTACCGTAGGCATCAGTGACTATGCCCAGGAAGCGCTGGGAGATGTTGTCTTTGTAGAGCTTCCGGAAATGGACCAGCAGTTCCAGGCAGGTGATGAAATCGCTGTGATAGAATCAGTGAAAGCAGCATCGGATATTTACGCGCCCGTTGCCGGCATAGTGGTCGCTGTCAATGAAGCCCTGGAGGCTGAGCCTGAGGCGGTTAACAGTGCCCCCTATGAAGCCGGCTGGATCTTCAAATTAAGTTTGAGCGAGCCAGAGGCAGAGCAGAATCTATTGACCGCCGAGCAGTATGCAGCGCTGTGTGAATCCCAAGACCATTAAGAAGACCACTAAGAAGAACAACAAGAAGAAGAACATTAACCTATTAAATAGCGTTATTTAAACTATGCCGTTTATTCCCCACACAGAGGATGACGAAAAAAGCATGCTTGATGCGATAGGTGTAGCCAGCATCGACAAGCTTTTTGATGAGATACCAGCCTCTATAATAGCCTCGCCAATTGATCAGATACCCCCAGGGGAGTCGGAGATGGCGATGCTGCGGCTGATGCAAGAACGCGCTCGCCGCGATCATGTCGACTTGTGTTTTATTGGTGCTGGTGCTTATGAACACCACATCCCTTCGGCCGTTTGGGATATCGTAGGAAGAGGCGAGTTCCTGACTTCCTACACGCCTTATCAGGCTGAAGCTTCCCAGGGTACTCTGCAGTTAATTTATGAATTCCAAACCATGATTTCCCGGCTAACCGGCATGGAAGTGGCTAATGCCTCTGTCTATGATGGTGCAACGGCATTAGCTGAAGCCATGCTTATGGCTGTTCGAGCCAATAAAAAGATAAAAACCAGGCGCATTCTCTGTGCTGGCAACATTAATCCGAGATATTTCAACACCTGTGAGACCATTGTAAGGAATCAGGGCATTGAGATTCAGCAGCTGAAATTCGATGCTGAAAGCGGTTTGTTAAAGCCCGAATGGCTTGACCAGATTGATGACGGCGTGGCTGTGGTATTAAGTTACCCCAACTTTTTCGGTGGACTGGACGCCGTTGAGACACTGACTGACCTGGCTCACGCTAAAGGCGCGCTGGTGATTGCCGTGGTAAATCCTACTGCCCTGGCTATTTTAAAACCACCTGGAGAGTGGGGTGCCGCGGGTGCTGACATCGTTGTTGGAGAAGGCCAGCCGCTCGGGATACCGCTGGCTTCTGGTGGACCTTATCTGGGTTTTATGTGTTGCCGACAAGCTATTGTCAGGCAGATGCCCGGCAGAATTATTGGCCGAACCGTGGACAGGCAGGGTAAAACGGGTTTCACGCTGACTCTGCAGGCTCGCGAACAGCATATTCGTCGTGCTAAAGCGACCTCGAATATCTGTACTAATCAGGGCTTGCTGGTGACCGCAGCGACAATCTATATGAGCATAATGGGCAATGAAGGTCTTCGTCAGGTTGCCTTGGCGTGTCATTCGGGAATGGCGCATTTACTCTCCAGGGCGGAACAGTTGCCGGGGGTACGGCGGCGATTTGCAGGGCCTTATTTTCACGAAAGTGTGCTTGAGTTACCGGTACCGGTAGCTGAGGTTATTCAATCTATGGCCACCCAGGGTGTTTTGCCAGGATATGATCTTGGTGAGGACCATGACGATATGGTGAATTGCTTGCTGGTTAATGTTACCGAGAAGAAATCCGCTGCTGATCTGGATCGCTTCATCGAGGTGCTGGCAACTTCCTTGGAGGCCGTGGGTTAATTATGTTGATCTACGAAAGAAGCCGTTCTGGCAGGGTTGCTCAAGCGCAACTTGTGGCGCGTGAATCGCCATCGAGGCCATCAGACCTGGATGGGCACTTGCGAGTATCATCACCTGGGTTACCAGAAGTATCCGAGCTGGAAGCAGTCAGGCATTACACTAATCTGTCGAGTTTGAATTTTGCAATAGATAAACAGTTTTATCCCCTGGGTTCCTGCACCATGAAATACAACCCCCGAGGTGCTCATCAGGCTGCGAGTTTTGCTGATTTCCTGGCCCGACACCCGCTAGCGCCTGAACAACATAGCCAGGGCTTTCTACAGTGTCTGTACGAGTTGCAGCATTACCTGATGGATGTGACTGGTATGCAGGCAGTGTCCTTGACACCCATGGCCGGCGCACAGGGTGAATTTGCTGGTGTTGCCATGATTCGTGCTTACCATGAAAAGCGCAACGACGATGCAAGAACAGAAATTCTAGTTCCAGAGGCGGCTCATGGAACCAATCCGGCAACCGCTGTTATGTGTGGTTACACGGTGCGGGAAATACCGGTAACCAGTGAAGGTGATGTCAATTTAGCCGAACTTACCAAAGCAGTGGGCCCGAATACGGCGGGGTTAATGATGACTAATCCATCAACCTGTGGTGTGTTCGAACGGCAGGTACAGCAAATAGCCGAAGTGGTCCATCAGGCTGGGGGCTTACTGTATTATGATGGGGCCAACTTGAATGCTATTTTGGGAAAAGTGAAACCGGGCGATATGGGTTTTGATGTTTTGCACATGAACCTGCATAAAACTTTTGCTACACCCCATGGTGGTGGTGGTCCGGGTGCAGGTCCGGTCGGTGTTGGCGAGCGCTTGAAACCCTTTCTGCCCACGCCGATCGTCGGCAAAAAAAACACCCTGGAAGGCGAATATTATTACTGGCAGGGCTCAGATGAGATACCCGATACCATTGGCAGGCTGTCAGCGTTTATGGGTAATGCTGGCATTCTGCTGCGTGCCTACAGCTATGCCAGGTTACTAGGGGCAGAAGGAATGAACCGAGTGGCTGAGTACGCGACCTTGAATGCCAATTACATGGCGGCAGAAATGGCCAGAGTCGGTTTTACTCTGGCTTATCCTGATCGTAGGGCAACCCATGAATTTATTGTCAGCCTTGCCAAGGAAACCAAGAATCTGGGTGTATCCGCCATGGATTTTGCCAAGCGCTTGCTGGACTATGGTCATCATGCGCCAACTACCTATTTCCCCCTGCTGATTCCTGAATGTCTGCTGATAGAACCCACTGAAACCGAATCGAAGAGTGAGATCGATGATTTCGTAGCAGCAATGGCGATGATTCTTGAAGAAGCAGTTGAGCAGCCGGAGCTGGTTACCAGTGCGCCGCATACCACCACAGTCCAGCGGCTTGATGATGTTAAGGCCGCGCGAGATATGGATTTGACTTATTCAGATGGGTCGTGATCAGTTTTACCGGAGGCTGATGATCTGCCAGGATTTTGACTTGGCTATTGCTTCCAGCTTGGCATCCGGATCGACAGCAATGGGATGGTCGACAAGAGATAATAAAGGCAGGTCATTATGAGAGTCAGAATAGAAAGTACTGCCTGTCAGTGAAATTGAGCGGGTTTTTAACCATTGTCTTAAACGAGTCACTTTACCGTCGGCATAGCTGGGTATACCAATAATGTTGCCGGTATAACTACCGTCGAGTAATTCTGCCTGGGGGGCCAGGATGTTGGTAATACCCAGTGCCTCGGCAATGGGCTGGGTGATGAAATCAAGCGTTGCAGTAATGATGAGTAGCTCATCTCCTTGGTTTTTGTGGCGTTCGATCAAGGCGATTGCTTTGGGTAGCATGAGCGGCGATATGACTTCCTGCATGAATTGCTGATGCAGTTGTCTGAGGGTTGCTAGTTTGATTCTGGATAAGGGCTCGCAGGAAAATGCAAGATAAGCGTCAACGTCTAAGGTTCCGTTGAGGTATTGTTGGTAAAACAGATTGTTCTGTTGCCGGTATTGGTAGCCATCAACAAGGCCTAGTTTAGAAATAAATTCTCCCCAGGCATGGTCGCTGTCGCCGGCGATCAGAGTTTCATCCAGGTCAAAGATAGTGAGTGCCATGTGCAGATCCTGATTCGATGTGATAGCCATTACATGGTATACCTCATGTAGAGGATGTTATGTTTTTGGCAAAGGACGATATTATAATATTTATTAGGATATAGGACATGATCGATCAGGATGGTTATCGAGCCAATGTCTGTATGGTTATCGTGAACCGGTCAGGCCAGGTTTTTTGGGCAAAACGAGCCAGGGAGAATGCCTGGCAGTTCCCCCAGGGTGGAATTGATGCAAAAGAATCAACCGAAGCAGCCTTGTTCCGGGAACTAAGAGAAGAAACCGGGCTTAGTGGATCCAGCATCGATATCATTGCGGTAACAAGGCACTGGTATCGTTATCGGCTTCCCAGGCGAATGTTAAAAAACAGAAGCTCTACTTTTGTCGGCCAGAAGCAGAAGTGGTTTTTGTTGCGATTTAAAGGCAATGAGGGTGAATTTGATCTGGATTACAGCGGATCACCCGAATTCGACGGCTGGCAATGGGTTAGCTATTGGTATCCTGTTAGTCAGATAGTGGGTTTCAAGAAGAATGTGTACGTCAAAGCCTTGAAGGAATTAGCACCGAGTCTTAACAAATGTATGAACTAGATCCACAGTTATGCTAGAGGAATTACGTCGGGTTGTTCAGGAGGTCAGTGCGGTCTCTGATTTGTCGCGGGCGCTTGAAATCATAGTTGATCGTACCCAGGCCATCATGGCCAGTGAAGTCTGCAGTGTTTATCTGTTCGACGAGAANTCCAAGCGCTATGTNTTCAGAGCAACTCGNGGTTTGAATAAACAGGCCGTGGGCAAAATATCTCTGGGNANAAANGAAGGGTTGGTGGGTTATGTTGCGGAACGGGCNGAACCCGTNAATGTTGAAAATGTGGGTGANCACCCCAGGAATCAGTACATTGCTGAAATCGGTGAGGATGCTTTTCATTCNTTTTTAGGGGTNCCCATNATCCATCAGGGNCAGGTGCTAGGCGTGTTGGTTGTTCAGCAAAAGNGCAAGCGGAAGTTTGATGAGAGTGAGGAAGCATTTCTGATTACCNTGTCAGCTCAGTTAGCGGGNGTCATCGCNCATGCTAAAGCNACTGGAACACTTTCNCTGNNNAGAGCNCGNAGATCTTCTCGATTATTCAAGGGCAGTCCNGGTGCTCCTGGNGTNGCCATTGGTACTGCNGTTGTAATCTATCCCAGTGTGGATTTAGACCAGGTGCCGTATCGCAAAATCCGTAATGTAGCCAGAGAGGTTGATCGCTTCGAAAAGGCAGTTGCTAATACCAAGCAAGATATCAGGACACTTGCTGAAAGACTGGCTGGCGGGCTGGAGCAGCAGGAATTGAATCTGTTTGATGCCTTTCTGCATATGCTGGATGATTCGGCAATTCCCCATGAAGTGCTCAGGAAAATCCGCAAGGGGCAATGGGCTCAGGGCGCGCTGAGACAGGTTATTCAGGATCATGTGAGTCGTTTTGAGGTAATGGAAGACAGTTACCTACGTGAGCGCGGCAACGATATCAAAGATATTGGCGTACGTATTCTCGGTCATTTAGAAAAGACAGATCGTCGTAAGATGCATTTCCCAAGAGACGCTATTCTAGTTGGCAATGACCTCTCTGTGGGAGATCTCGCAGCTGTGCCACTCAGTCGCCTGAAAGCGCTGGTATCGGGTCGTGGATCGGTGAATTCTCACCTGGCTATTTTAGCTGAGGCGTTGGGCATACCGACGGCCATGGGTGTACAGGATTTGCCTATGGAATTGATTGATGGTGGCACCATGATTGTCGATGGCTTCCAGGGCAATCTTATCACCGCTCCGACAAACGCTCAGAAAGCTTATTACGATAAGGTCCAGAAGGAAGAGCTCGATCTGCAGCGGGATCTGGAGGGTATCAAGAATTTATCCTGTCGTACGCCTGATGGCAGGCGCACTTTGCTGTGGGTTAACACGGGACTATTAAGTGACGTAGCTAAATCCCTTGATAGAGGGGCTGAGGGAGTTGGCCTGTATCGTACCGAGGTCTATTTCATGATGAATGAAGCCTTTCCCACTGAAGAAGAACAGCGCCTGATCTATCGTGAGCATATGCAGGCATTTTCCCCCTATCCGGTTACCATGCGAACCCTGGATATCGGTGGCGATAAGTCGTTACCTTATTTCCCGATCAAGGAAGAAAATCCTTTTCTCGGCTGGCGCGGTATTCGTGTTTCGCTTGATCATCCAGAAATATTCCTGGCCCAGATCAGGGCCATGATCAGAGCCAGCGAAGGCATTGAATCCTATCTCAGGATTATGCTGCCAATGGTCAGCAGTGTCTCTGAAATTGATGCGGCCAAGGTGCTGATCAAGCAGTGTTATACAGAAATACAGGAAGAAGGTGCTGATGTAGGAATGCCTGATATTGGTGTCATGATCGAAGTTCCGGCCGCTGTCTATCAGGCTGCTGACATTCTTGAGCGGGTGGATTTTTTGTCCGTTGGCAGTAATGACCTGGTGCAGTATATGCTTGCCGTGGATCGCAACAATTCCCGGGTTGCCGGTCTTTATCAGGAATTTCATCCAGCCGTCTTAAAAGCGCTGTATTATGTGGCGCAGACGGCGAATAAGGCTAAGAAAGGGGTTGGTATTTGTGGTGAGATGGCTGGTAATCCAGCCGCTGCTTTGCTGTTAATGGCTATGGGCTACCAGGTTCTGTCGATGAACTCGCCTAATCTTCTCATGGTAAAGAAAGCGCTTACCACGGTCAGTTTCGAGCAGTCGCAGGCGTTGTTAAAAGAAGTACTGGAAATGAATTCCGCAGATGAGATAAAACAGCGAGTAGAAAACGTATTGCGGGAAAACGGCTTGAGCCAGATTGTTCGCTCAAGGCGTTAGTGTTGCCAGATAAAGCTTCGCTGGTCATCAGGTCTGCCTGCAGGCGGGTAGGCCAGTTCCATAAACGAGAGTTCATGGCGTTGTATTTTTACCAGGGTGGAGACACAGGTTCCATAGCCTGGAGAGGCGATAAAGCTATTCGAAAAGTCTCTATCATCTCCTCTGTCCTGGAGCAGGCCAAGCATGGCATTGTCTAATTCTGAACTCGGTTTTTCTTTGAGTAGTCGCTGCAGTTTACGAGTGCCTTCGCTTACCTTAGGCCAGTTGCAATCGAGCGTTTGATTCGATAAGCCATAGTAGCCCGGTGCTAGCTCGTTTAATTGATCGGTACGATTGTTATAATAAAAGCAGCCGGTTTTATCCATCAGGATAAGATTGAAGCCACGATATTCTGATCTTTTTGTGCGGATTTGATTCAGGTACTCAGAGGCAGGCTGCTTCAGGAATAAGAAGTCGCTGACCAGTTCACCGCGACTACGTGGCGGTAGCAGCCCGGATAAGTCTTCTCGAAAGTTGGTAACAGCAGCAAACCGATTTGACCGGTCAACGCCCAGCCAGGATCCACCTGCTTGAAGATCCCTGCCGGCCAGTACTTCTTTATTTGTTTCCCAAAAATGTGCTCTTGCCGCTTCCCGCTGATAGAATTCATCACGATTGGCAGCAACCACTAATTGGTATAGGTCGTTGGGTTGATAGGCAAATAAAATTAGGCACATGATAAGCAGGCAAATTCACAGTCTACCAGAATGGTTGACCTGTGCATTCATTAATCAATAACCTGGGATGGACAAAATGTGGCACTACCCTCAAATTGACCCGGTGGCCATTGCTCTGGGTCCGTTTAATATTCACTGGTATGCAATCAGTTATTTGGCCGCTATATTTCTGTGTTGGCGAGTCATGTTGTATCGAGCAGCCTGGTCGAAACCGGCCTGGTCCGAGGAACAGATATCTGATCTGATATTTTATGGCGTCCTGGGCGTTATTCTCGGTGGTCGTATGGGTTATATGCTGTTCTACGGCTTTGATAATTTACTGGCTAATCCGTTGACCCTGTTTAAAGTCTGGCAGGGCGGAATGTCTTTTCATGGTGGCCTGCTCGGTGTGATCATTGCCGGGCTTTATTTTGCCCACAGGCAGGGCCGTTCTTTTCTGGCAGTGACGGATTTTGTTGCACCCGCTATTCCGTTAGGTCTGGGTTGTGGACGGATCGGTAATTTTATCAATGCTGAGTTACCCGGTAGAATCACTGACCTGCCCTGGGCCCTGGTTTACCCTGGAGAGACAATAGCCAGGCATCCTTCGAGTCTGTACCAGGCCTGCCTTGAAGGGCCAATACTGTTTATTGTTATATGGTTACTCGCAGGTCGAAATCAGAAAACAGGGTTTATCTCGGGAGCATTCCTTATTGCCTATGGCTTGCTTAGGTTCGTTTCTGAATTTTTCAGGGCACCGGATAGTCATATGGGTTTTGTAGCACTGGGATGGATGTCGCAGGGTCAGCTGTTG
>PCCP01000029.1 GCA_002731775.1 Gammaproteobacteria bacterium | reverse complement strand
TGGCCGGTGGCGGGTTGGCGACCACAGCACAGGCTTGCACGAAATCTGCCTGTTGGCAGTCACTGATGATAAGAAAATCGTTAACCTGAATGCCCACAGCCGATTCTGCGGTGATCGTGGGGGGAGTACCCTGGGTGATGGCAGCCACGCCGCCGGCACTGCCGGTAGCGCTCCAAATCCTTATAATATCGGAGTTTGGCACCGCGTTAACGACCGGGATGATGTTGACGCCGCCTGGGTCCGAGGTCCATTCCGCTGTGTTAGTGGCAACCACTGCCACATCGTTCACACTATTGTTGACTGTGCCCGGATTGGTGCCGCCTGCCTCCCAGCCCTGCACGCCGAATTGCGGTTGAAACGAGTTCGGTGGCGCGTTCAATGTATTATTGACGTTCGGTCCCCTCAGCGCCCCCAGACAACCAAGGTAGCCCCCCATTCGAATTTCCTGGGACAGAAAATTAAGTGCAAAGCGACCATTCTCCTGCAATCGCAAACGCGCGTCCTGTGATCGCTCGGTAACCGTGGCACTGACATAAACCTGTACCACAACGGCCGATAGAGTGAGGCCCAGCGCCATAGCGATCAGCAGTTCGATCAGGCTCAAACCCCAGTTGCGCGTTAGGTTCAAATTTAATTCCATTGCATTGTGGTCACAAGAATTTCGTTACAGCGGTTGAAACGTGGTTACATAACGTTCGCTTGCCACGCCATCCCGATTGTCATCCCACCAGATCTTGATGGCGTAGATGGCACCGATATTATCACAGGCGAAAGCCGCGGCAGTGCCGTCGTCTCCACCCGAATCGAGGCAAACGACTGCAGTCCCGCCGGGCAGCAAAGCAGCAACCTGTGCGCCCCAGGCATTGATATCCTGGGCCGCCATCTGTGCGCTGGTACAACTGACTATGGTAAAACATGATGCGGACGCTGCCCCGGCCACGTTATTATAGGCCTGAGCCCCCACTCCCACGAGGTTGGCACGCATGCGTTCAGCGATATCCATGGATAAACTGGTGGCCTGGGTACGGAAGTAGGCTGCCTGGTTTCCCCGCAGGCTGACGGACTGCACACCGGCCATGCCCATCATGCCAAAGGACAGCACCAGTAATGCAATCAATACTTCTATCAGCGAAGAGCCATGTAGTTTTTTGCCCATAGCAATCAAAGCTTGCTTATTCGTGCCGGCATTAATCATGGACACACCAGTCCGGTATCAATTCTTCGCCCCCTGCCAGAAGCACCTATCTCGATAGAACGGGCATTAGCGGCATTATTGGTCGCCGGGCAGATCAAAAACGTTTGCACACCGCCGATGGCACCAAATCCCAGATTATCATAGGAAAACAAATTCACCGTGAAGGTATGGGTACTGCCCGCACCGGCAGTCTGGAAAACACGGATCACTATATCCCCTGCATCGATAGAGCCGACAGCGCCGTCGGCATCCCCATTATTATCGACGAATACGATCCATCCTGCAGACCAGGTGTTCACATTGCAATCGGTGGCATTATTGCTGGCACAAATTGACACATTGATACCCCGCTTGATCGCTTCGCTACGGGCCAGGTTCAATGATACCCAAAAATTCTTTGCCTGCCGGTTGGTATTCGAACTTTCAATCACGTCCTGAAAACCGGGGAGTGCCAAAGCCAGCAGGGCACCCAGTATCCCTAACGCTACTAGCAGCTCAATCAATGTATAGCCTTTGATTTTATGAGCTTTTTTAAAAAATCTCTGATCCACTAGAATCCTGTCCAGGCGATTAAATACGATGGCACAAAGATACGATCATACTGCAATATCCACAATCGACAATTCGAAGCTGTTGCTTTCCTCAGTACTGCGTCGGTTCAATATCCGATACTTCAATAATGTCCACGAATCATGCCCGGATAAACCATAACCTATGCCTGTTATTAGACTGTGATTCGGCTAAAAATACGAACAGTTTCAGTGTCATTTTTAGTAGAATGTGACGAAAATCACACAGTTTACAACTTTCTGCCCGAGGCTACCGAGCCCGCTCACATACTTGCTTGCTGTAATGCCTCCTCAAGTTGGCATAAACTACGCCACCCCCAGCCCTGTTTGCTATGCATCGGCGCAGATGCGGCCGTGCCCGCAATCGATTTGTAAGGAATTTTCACCATGGAATTAAGCCTGTCAGCAGCCTTGATCTTGTGCCTGACCGGCTTCATCGCGGGGGCTATAAATACAGTTGCCGGTGGCGGCTCAAACCTGACTCTGCCGGTATTGATGATGCTGGGTTTGCCTGCAGATATTGCCAATGGCACCAACCGAATCTCCATCATGCTGCAGAGCCTGGTTTCGACGGTGGGTTATGATCGACACCAGACCCTCGATCGGCCGGCAATCGTGCCGATTCTGATACCGACAGTCAGTGGCAGTATTATCGGTGCTGTCGCCGCCGCTTTAACCCCGAACCTCTATCTCAAGCCGTTGCTGCTCGGCACTATTCTGACAATATCGGTCCTGATACTACTACGTCCCGACGTCATTGCGCCGGCGCCAGGCACTCCCATAATCGCACCCAGCGCGAACCGGCGAGCATGGTGGGGCCTGTTCGGTGCCGGGCTCTATGGTGGCTTCGTACAGGCTGCGGTGGGCTTTATTCTATTGGCTGCCCTGGCGGGAGGGTTGCGCTATGACCTGTTGCGAGCAAATGCATTGAAGACCGTGAGCGTGCTGGCCTTTACCAGCGTGGCCCTGCTCATCTTCATCATCTTCGATCAAGTCTGGTGGGTGCCCGGATTGATACTTGCTGCAGGATCCATGGTTGGAGCACATCTGGCAGTCAAGATAGCGGTCCGTGCCTCACAAACCAGCATCAAGTGGTTTTTATTCCTGATGACAGTCTGCGCGGTGCTGGCCAGCCTGCTGTTTTAAGGGGCAGGGGCCTGGAAGGCAATTACGAGTCGGGCACCGCCCAGTTCACTAACCTCGAGGAGGATCTCACCGCCGTAGCTGTTGACGATATCGGTAACCACCGCCAGCCCGATGCCGTGGCCCTGTACCAGCGTGTCGGCCCTGGCTCCTCGCTGTAAAACGAATTCCTGCTGGTCCTGGGGTATCCCCGGTCCATCGTCCTCGACCGTAATTTCGACGCCACTTTTCTCGGCCTTTCTATGCGCTACGACAACTGCAACACGTTGCACTGAGTATTTGAACGCATTGTCCATAACATTGCCGATCACTTCCATAAGATCTCTTTCATCGCCCTGAAAATAAACTTTCGGATCCAGTTCGGATGTAAAATGAATTGATTTTTCTGCGTAAACCTTGCGCAAAGCCTTCAATACCTTGTTGACCGTGGCCACCACGCTTACCTGGCGCGCCAGCGAACTAGCGCTACCCGACTGCACTGCCCTCTGTAATTGATAGGTGACAATCTGATTCATACGCTCGAGCTGTTCACCTACCGAGTCGAGTTGTGTATCGATCTTCCGATCGCTGGCTGATCTCGGATTTGCAGAAATACCCTGCAGTACGCCGGTGATGACAGCCAGGGGCGTCTTTAAGGAATGGGCAAGATCTGCCAGGGTGGTTCTATATCGAGCCTGTTGTTTACGCTCGGTCTCGATTAGCAAATTCAGATTATTGGTGACGCCACGCAGCTCCCTCGGATAGTCGCCCAATAACTGATTCTTGCTGCCGGACTCGATCAATTTCAAATCCCGAGCCATGCGCTGCAACGGCGACAAGCCCCAGCGCATCAGGAAAAATTGAATGAGCAACAGTAATACCGCCACCCCACCGAGCCATGACCACAGGCTGGTTCTAAAGTTGGATATCTCGGAATAATAAGGGCCTGCATTCTCCATGACGCTAAAGCTATATTCACTGATGCCATCCTCCCAGAGAATGCCATAGCTGAGCACGAAGAAGTCTTCCCCCTCATCATTCCGGGTTCGGGTAAACAGGGCTTCACCCACACCAATGGGTTGCCGCAGCAACTGCGGATCGGACAGGCTCAGGGCGAGCGCGGAGTCGCTGCGCCAGAGCTCACCCAGACTCGGCCGGCTGATAAATCCATACAGCCCCGAATCCAATTGGCCGAAGCGGGGTTCCTGCAGGTCTTCAAGAAAATAAAATTCACCGTCTTCTTCATCGGCGGCCGCCAGTAGAAGATATACCTGTACCTGCAGTCTGTCCGCCGCCCCCGCCTCGATACTGTTTCTGAAGGCACTATCAAGCACCAGGCCGGTTAGACCCAGGAACACGAAAAGCAGAACACTGAAGGCAATCAGTAAACGTGATTGCAGGGAATAATCGCTAGCAGAGACTTTCGTTGTCATCCGGGATCAAGACTCGCCAATAGGTGGGAATTCAGGATTCAGGCAGACTGAAACGATAACCCTGTCCACGTACAGTTTCGATCGGCTTGAGGGTTTGTTCAGGATCGAGTTTCTGCCGCAGTCGGCGCACGAACACTTCCAGCACATTACTGTCTCTGTCGTAGTCCTGGGCATAGAGATGTTCGGTAAGTTCAGTTTTCGAAATAACCTGCCCCGGATGCATCATAAGGTATTCGAGCATTTTGTATTCATAGGCCGTCAGGTCGACAATCTGTTCGGCAACCGTCAAACGCTTGGTGGAAATATCCAGAGTCAGGCAGCCAAATTCGAGTTTCGGCTTGGCGAATCCCGCAGCCCGTCGCAACAGGGCATTGAGTCTGGCGACAATTTCCTCGAATTGAAAAGGTTTAACCACATAGTCGTCCGCACCCGCGTCCAGGCCAACCACCTTGTCCTGCCAGTCTCCCCTCGCGGTAAGGACGAGCACGGGAAATTCTTTGCCCTTGGCACGAATTTGTTTGATGAGGGAAATGCCATCAATCTCTGGTAATCCGAGATCGATGATGGCGGCGTCGTAGTCAAATTCGGTGGCATAGTAGAGACCGGTGGTACCATCTTCAGCCGCATCTACTACGTAACCCTCTTTCCGCAAGCCCTTTTCCAGTTGCTGACACAACAGGCTTTCGTCTTCGACCACTAATAATCGCATCGGGGATAGACCTCCAGGTCAGATAATCATGGACTGGGAATCAGCTGCCACCCGTAATCCTGCCGGTAGTTGCATGTACGAATACGGTAAATACCTTGCCTTCATTTTCCATGCGTATCTGGTAACGTTGGTTTTCTCCTTCGCCGATCAGGCTAATCCGCAATATATTTCCTGTAAATTGTTGCCTGGCGAGAATTACCGCTTGGCGCTCGGTTACCTTGCTGGTATCCGGCGGATTGGATCTAAGGTCTCGCGCACCGGCATTGGCGTTGAAATTGAGTTCATTCTGCGGTGCCGGTAACACCTGGGCATGGCCTAACCCTGCCAGCCCCGGCAATAAAATGGTCAGCAACAGCGACACGAGAATTTTCTTCAAATCACACCCCAACAGTGCAGCGATGATAGTAGCAAAGTGCTCGAGCAGTCTAGTGATCGAATTGCTTCATGCTCCAGGCGCTCGACCAGAAAAAGCAGTTATAATACAGGCTGTACCGTAACCCGCAGCCGAATCTCGGCCCCCGGATCAGACTTGGTACGGACGGAAAACTTCTCACCATTGAAGAGATACGTCACTTGATACCCCACCAGTCGCTCTTCCTGAGTCTGCTGATATACCGTCTCACAACGCTGAACCGTCTCATACTGGCGGCTCGTTGGTTGCGTCCTGCGCTGCATAATATCACGTCCAATAGAGTGGCCCAACACGGCGCCAACCACCGCCCCAACCTGTTTATTGGAGCGGCCATGCCCCAGCGCGTTACCTATGGCACTGCCGATGACTGTACTCAGCAGCACTGGAGTGCGGGATGGGTACCTGTCGGAGTAGCGATCAATCGCAATCTCTTCCTCCCAGCATTGCTCCTGGGGAACGGAAATCTCGACGATCTGATAGACGGGCCGCGATTCCAATACCTGCGCTGTCTCGAAACTGGTTTGGGCCTGCACGGTGAATGAACCGAACGCCAAGCCGATAACAATGACAGAACCCTGTATAATTTTCATCTGGTAATACCCCTTTCAAATGCACTAATATTGCTCGTAAACAGGAGGGGGTCGAAACGGGCACTATCGAATTTGTCCCTTCCCATGTGCATAAACTAGCAAAATCAAGCTGAATCTTAGCTGAAGCAAATCGGCGCTGGTGACGACTGCAGGCGAATCGTGACAACAGTTTTATTTCCAGCTGGCATGGTGTATTTTTGTCACTGAATTGCCAGGGAGCATTCGATATCTCTAGCCCTCAGAGCCCCCAGAGATCCTTGATCCGGTATATAGGAGGAATTAAGACAAAAAACCGACGCCAAATGGATACCGGCCATAGCCAGGAAATCCCCATAATAATCCCAATAAGAAGAATATGATCATGTTCAAGAAACCTATTTTTATCGCTGCCACAATAACCTTGCTGGCATGCATACCCCTATACTTTCTCAGCAGCCAACAATTCGAAATAAACACCGACAATCTCCCGTTACTGGCGATGTCGCTATTCATCACCATCGTGATAGCTGTATTCTGGACCAACGCGGGCTCGGTAACTGGCAGGTCCGCCTACACAGACATGCACCGCGAGAGCGGCAGCGTCAAATGGTTTAATGCAAACAAGGGCTTTGGCTTTATCACCCGCGACAACGGCGATGACATCTTTGTTCATTTCCGCTCAATCAGAGGCGATGGACATCGGGTATTGCGGGATGGTCAGCGCGTAGAATTTGTTATCAGCGAGGGTGAAAAAGGACTACAGGCGGAAGACGTCGCCGAAGCCAACTAAAATCAGGGCAGTATAAATACCCGACTGTGGTGACAGCTTGTCTCAGAGTGTTTGAGAAACCCGCAAATCATCCAGCGCCTTAGTAATGAGGCGGTTTTTCATCCGCTGCCGGTTCGGCGTGCTGAACCCCATCCTCGGCTAACAGTTCGGAGAGTTGCTCCCGGACTCGCCTCAACTGCAGAGACAGCACATCGATTTGGCGTTGTTGCAGCAGCATTTCCTTATTCAGTTGCTGTAACAGATCTTCCTGAAAACTGAATTTAGTTTCAAGATCAATTATTTTCTCCTTCACCCGAGCTCATCTCCTGCAATCAGTTTGCTGTGATGATAGTGCCTTGCGCGGTGTAACTCGACACTTTTCCCGGTTCTATTGGGACTATAAAGAATTCATATTTTCTCCGCTATATTTCTAGTATCCTTCCAAGCATTGAGTCCATCAACAGGGTCCACCTCGAGCAGTACCAAGAATTTCGAATTCAATGAATAGTCTTCAGCAGGAATCCGTGACTATGAATAAAGCATCGATTAACTGGACTAATATGTTGTTATTTAGTCTGACCCCAGTCTTCGCTATGATTCTGGTGCCACTTTATGGCTATTTCTACGGCTATGATTTGTATGAGTGGCTGGTATTCATTGGACTCATGGGCTTTTGCGGCATGTCTATTACCGCCGGGTATCACCGGCTCTGGTCCCATAAGACTTACAAAGCCCATCCAATTCTCAGAGCCATATTTGCAATTGGCGGTGCCTGCGCCCTGCAAAACGATGTCCTGCACTGGGCATCAGATCACCGGCGTCATCATCAACACGTCGACAACAATGATCTCGACCCTTACTCCGCCAAGCGCGGCTTCTGGTTCTCCCATATTGGCTGGCTACTTCGTGATTACGCTAGCGGGGCCGAGGATTTCTCCAATGTTGGGGATCTAAAGAAAGATCCAATCGTCATGTGGCAGCACCGGCACTACCTGGGCTTGATATTGATAACCAATATTGCCCTGCCGGCAATCCTGGGCTTCATTCATGGTGATATCATTGCCTGTCTGCTTCTCGCAGGCCTGTTACGCCTGGTGTTAAGCCAGCACCTCACCTACCTGATTAATTCCCTGGCGCACATATGGGGCCAACAACCCTACTGCAGAGCCAGTTCTGCCCGAGACAACCCAATCCTTGCCCTAATTACCTACGGCGAGGGCTATCACAATTATCACCATGCCTTCCAGTGGGACTACCGAAATGGCGTAAAATGGTGGCACTACGACCCCACCAAGTGGATGATAAGAATTTGCTCGCTGGTTGGTTTGACTCGAGATCTCAAACGTAGCTCTTTCGCGCAAATTGAAAAGGCCAAGCTCGACTTGCAATACCGCAGGGCCACGGAGAAATGCAAATCCAGGCAGGCTTCTGATAAGTGGCACCAACTGCTGGAACAGGAATATCGACAGTTTTTGCGGACATTGCAGCTCTGGAGCGAACATCGTCAGGCCTGGTACGAGGCCAGGGGCCAGCAAATTCAGAAGACCCGTGAACACTGGGACCAACTACAGCTGCGGGATCGTTACCGGGAAATGCAGTATAGGCTCAAGATGCAACGACGCCGCTGGCAGCAACTTATGCGTAAGCTCGCCAAACCGTTGCCTTATCCTGCCTGAGCGCCAGCTACGCGCTGTAGACGATTTTTCCATTCGGGCGTTCTAGTGAATGGGATATGAAAGCAAGGGAGATCGCCGTGGGTCCTATGATTGTGGGTCCGGGGCTTTTACAGCAGTTGAAAAGCCTGTAAGAATATTGCAGAAGACGCTCGATACACAGGCAGCCACTTATCAGGAAAGGAAACATCATGATCATCAAACAACGAGCACAAACTCTGGCTGCTCTGACAATTACGGCAGTTGCCGCCATATTCTCAAGTTCAGCGTTGGCCCTTGAAGAAGGTGAAAAGGCGCCAGACTTCTCCTTGCCATCGATTTACGCGGATCGGGCAGCTGTGTCACTGAATGCGCTGCAAGGCAAGACGGTCTATGTCGATTTTTGGGCTTCCTGGTGTGCGCCATGCCTGCTTTCCCTGCCCCTGTACAATGAGATGTATCACAAGTACAAGGATCAGGGCTTGGAAGTAGTTGCCATTAGTGTCGATAACCCCATCGAAGATGGGCTGGATTTTTTGCTCGATACGCCACTGGATTTCCTCATTCCTGCCGATCCAGATGGAGATATAGCGGAATTATTCCAGGTTTTCGGCATGCCAACATCCTATCTAATCGAACCTGACGGCACTGTATCCCTGGTGCATATGGGCTTTCGCAAGGGTGATATAGAAATAATCGAGGAGGCGATCCAGAAATCTCTGGCCGCACACTAATGCGCATTCTGCGAATTCCTTGTCTACTGCTTCTTGCCACCAGCCTCCTGACAGCCTGCACCGAGGTGCGGCCCTGGCAGCGTGGCAACTTCGCCAGGGTAGAAATGCAATGGCAGACAGATCCCCTGGAAAGTGCCCTCAACGATCACATCTTTTTCAGTAAAGAAGCCTCTTCCGGCGGCAATAGTGCAGCCGGTGGCGGCTGCGGTTGCAATTGAGGCTGAGACGGCCCAGGCTGCTTCACAGACGACCACAACAGACCCAGGGAGCCTCTAATTATTTATTCAATACCTCTGCGTGGCCTGAAAATTAGCAGATCCCGCAGCCTGCTGGCACTGTCCACCACAGCCCTTGCGCTGCCTGGTATCGCTGGGGCTGACGCCCCGCCGGTTGAAAGTATACTTTCCTATAAAATCTCCAATTACAAAGAAGACGATCTCTCCCGCAGAGAAGTTCTTTTTGGTGACCTCGATCGCTATGACATCGATGTTCATCAATTCCAATTGATCACTCCTGTGGGCAGAAATATGGCCCTACGTATCGACGCCAACTACGAGTCTTTAAGTGGTGCATCTCCCTGGTTCACACTCGCCGGCAGCAACGGCGATCCTGTGGTTAGCCTCAGTGGCGCCAGTGGCATCCGCGATCGACGCGCGGAAATTTCCGTAGGTGGTAGCTATTATCTGGAAAACGGCAGCATTAGTGGAAATATTGGCTACTCAGAGGAAGATGACTATCGGGCAGCCTATGCAGGCTTGAGCGGCGAGCGCCACTTCAATAATGACAACACCACGTTGTCGGCAGGATTAAGCTATTCATCCGACGATATCTCCCCCACCGATGCCAAGCTGTTTAACCGGGTCAGTGATGAACACAAAAACAGCGCGTCTGCCTATTTCTCGGTAAGCCAGTTGATTAACCAGGTCTCCAGTATTCAATCCGGTTTCAGTATTACCGAACAGTCCGGATTTCTGAGCGATCCCTACAAGTTGAGGGATGTCCGGCCTGAAGATAAAACCCTGCTCGCCTGGACCACTTCCTATCGACGGTTTTTTACTAGCGCCGGCGCCGCCCTGCATCTCAACTATCGTCTCTATCACGATGATTTTGGAATCAGCTCCCATACTCTCGACATAGCGTGGCACCAGAACATTGGCCGTAGTTATCGGCTCATTCCGGCCCTGCGGTATTACAGCCAGTCAGCGGCGGATTTTTTCACTAACATCGACGACTTTAGCCAGCCCTTGACCGTACCGCAGTCCAGCGATTATCGCCTGTCCGCTTTCGGTGCGATCAGTGGTAGCATTAGCTTCGTTGCGGATTTTGGGGAATGGACTACCACACTCACCGCCGAACGCTATATTGCCAACGAAAAATACTCCGCCCATGAAGTATCACAACCGAGTACCGCACTGGTTACCTATGAGCGTATATCTTTCGGTATCGATTATTCCTTCTAATCCAAATTTCAATAAACCAAATTAGAAAAACACAAAATGGACCCCACGTTAAAACGCTTTTCTTTCAAAGCCATGGGCAGCTATTGTGAGATTCAAATTTACGATGACTCGCGGGTAAATGCGAAACGGATAGTCCGGAAAATAACTGCCGAAGTCAGCCGACTAGAAAGAAAATATTCGCGTTATAGAAATGACAATGTTGTTGCCGACATAAATTATTCCGCCGGCCAGTCCCTAGGAATAAGAATCGATTCGGAAACTGTGGCCCTGTTCAGACATGCACTTAGTTGTTACGAGCAGAGCGAAGGTTTATTCGATGTCACCGCCGGTGCGCTCAATCGAATCTGGGACTTCAGAAGCGCCAGGGTTCCCAGCCAACAGGAGATTGACGAAATCTTGCCGCTGGTTGGCTTTAATAAATTATCCTGGCGCAAATCGCGCCTGCTATTGCCCGCGAATATGGAAATAGATTTTGGCGGCATCGTCAAGGAATATGCCGCCGATGCCGCCGCAAAATTAGGCAAATCGCTGGGAGTCGCTCACGGCCTGATTAACCTCGGTGGAGACTTCGCTGTTATCGGTGCACAAGCAGATGGACAAGCCTGGACCATCGGTGTCGCCAATCCCAAGGAGGAACGATCCCTCATGGCGAAAATCGACTTGCGCAATGGCGGCCTGGCTTCCAGTGGGGACTACGAGAGATTCTTTATGCATGAAGGTAAACGTTATAGTCATATTCTCAACCCGAAAACCGGCTGGCCCAGCAGCGGTCTGAGAGCCGTGAGCGTGGCCGCGAACCTGTGCACAGTTGCTGGCTCCGTGGCTACCATTGCCATGCTGAAGGCAAAGGATGAGGCGATTTCCTGGTTGCAGGAATCCGGTCTGTCCCATGTTTATATGGACAGCGACGAGAAGATTTCCGGCGTCGGCTTGAAGTAAGGGCGCCAGGCAGCGAACCTGGCAGCAGGCAATCGCCCTGATCCGTGGCCGTCGCGCAGACCAACGCGATTGGAAGCCTGATCAGATGATACCCGGATTAAACCAGTTGCAACGGTGGCTCATCCAGGATGGCGCGTTGCTCTCTCAACTCGAGAATATGCTCCGCCCAATAGCGCTCGGTGTTAAACCAGGGGAAGCTGAGGGGAAAGGCGGGATCCTGCCAGCGTCGCGCCAGCCAGGCGCTGTAATGCATCTGCCTTAAACAGCGCAGGGATTCTATCAGCAATAATTCACCGGCCCGAAAATCATGAAATTCATTGTAGCCTTCCACAATCTCCAGTAGCTGCGCCTGTCTTTGATTGCGATCTCCCGACAGCATCATCCATAGATCCTGAATCGCTGGTCCGGTCATGGCGTCATCGAAATCCACAAAGTGCGGAGTATCGTTTCGCCACAATACATTGCCGGGATGGCAATCGCCGTGTATGCGCAGAGTCTGTATTTCACCATGCTCATCGAATCTCGATTCGATAGTTTCTATCAGATCCGCTGACAAAGCTTCGTAGACCTTGACAAGATCAGCAGGCAGAAAATCATTCTTTAGAAGAAATGACCTGCTTTCGCTTGCCAATCTATCTACTGACAGGCTAACGCGATGCAAGAAGTGATTCATGGCGCCCACTGCATGAATCCTGCCTATGAATCTGCCCATTAGCAATAGGTTGTCCAGCTGATCCAGTTCCGGTGCTCTACCGATGCATTGGGGAAAGATTGCAAGCTGGAAAGCTTCAAATTGCACCAGTGTCTGCTGCTGTGCAAATTCCATCGGAGCGACTACAGGTATCTCCAACTCGGAAAGCTCCCGGGCAAAACTGTGTTCTTCAAGAATCTGATCCTGGCTCCAACGGCCAGGTCTATAGAATTTTGCAATAATATATGAGCCATCTCTCAGACCCACCTGATAGACACGATTCTCATAACTATTCAGAGCAAACACCCTGGCGTCGGCTTCATAGCCCAGGCTTTCGACAGCCTCGAGTACCTTTACCGGAGTTAGTTCGGAATACGGATGGACTGAGGTTTCCATCTAGGGCTCCTGTGAATAATGGCGCCCGTTTGCGAACAATCGCGCGCGTCAACAGCCCGATCTAAAAATCAGGAATCTTTGGTATCTGCTTTGCCACCGACGAGTGAAACCGGGAATGGCGTTATGTTGTCACCGCTAGAAATTTTACCGGTACCACTCTTCTCCACTTCATCGATGCGGATTACGGCCTGGATGGGAATAAAACTGCGTTTAACACCACTGAATTCTGCTTTTAGCTTCTCTTCGCTGGGGTCAACCACGACCTGCGAGCGTTCATCGAAAACAAAGTCTTCGATTTCAATAAATCCGTAGAGATCGCTCTGATAAACCTGTTTGGCAAATACTTCGTAGACCTTGCCCTTGTTAAGAAAGGTAATCTTGTATATTTCCGAGGAATTTCGCATTAAAATCAATCTCTTATAATCACACACATTTCGACTGCGTCAGCATCGAGCCCCAGATTTAGCCTGGAGCCCGATCACAACCGCAAGAGTAAACGTAATATCAGGCTAATACGATGTTTTTCAAGCCCCTGAGCCACAAATCTAGTACTCGCACCGTTGCTGTTGTTGTTATAATTCGCACCCCTTTTAGCTCGGCTAGCCCAGGCGCTCATTTGCGGCCTGTGCGATACCGCAATGGACAATAGCAGTGAATGCCAAGCAAAACACGATCCAGCAAACGGGCAAACCGAAGAAGGTCTTCATCAAGACCCATGGTTGCCAAATGAACGAGTACGATTCGGCTCGTATTCTTGATCTGCTGAAAGCAAGCCATGGTGTGAAACTGGTGACAGATCCCGCCGAAGCCGATCTGTTGCTGTTGAACACCTGCTCCATCCGGGAAAAAGCACAAGAGAAAGTATTCCACCAGTTGGGTCGCTGGAGAAGTTTAAAGTTGAGCAATCCTGATCTGAAAATCGCCGTTGGCGGCTGTGTGGCAAGCCAGGAAGGTGCTGCTATCGGCAAGCGCGCACCTTATGTGGATGTGATCTTCGGACCACAAACGCTCCACAAGCTGCCAGAAATGCTCGCTAGTGCACGCCCGGGAAAACCTGTTGTCGATATCAGTTTCCCCGAAATTGAAAAATTTGACCACCTGCCACAACCAGAATCCAGTTCCTGCCAGGCCTTTCTAACGATCATGGAAGGCTGCAGCAAATATTGCAGTTTTTGTGTTGTGCCTTACACCCGCGGTGAAGAAGTCAGCCGGGGCTTAGATGATGTGTTGGCGGAGGCGGTACATTTGGCGGCGCAGGGTGTTCGGGAAATTAATCTGCTGGGTCAAACCGTGAACGCCTATAGAGGCTTGAATCACGAGGGAGCCGTCATCGATCTTGCCATGCTGATAAATTACGTGGCCTGTGTCGACGGCATTGAACGCGTTCGTTTTACCACCTCACATCCGGTGGAATTTTCGCAAAATCTTATCGATGTTTACGCCAGCGTCCCGGAACTTGTCAATCATCTGCATTTACCGGTCCAGAGTGGATCTGATCGTATCCTGGCGGCCATGAAGAGGGGCTACACCACGCTGGAATACAAGTCGATCATCCGCAAGATACGCGCGAACCGGCCGCTTATCAGCCTGTCCTCAGATTTCATCGTCGGTTTTCCGGGTGAAACCAACAGCGATTTCGAGGACACCATGAACCTGATCCAAGAGATCGACTTCGATACGTCCTTCAGCTTTATCTACAGTGCCAGACCCGGCACCCCCGCCGCCGAACTGGCTGATGCAACCCCGAAACTTGAGAAAAAACACCGTCTGGCCACGCTACAGTCTGAACTCACCCGGCAAGCCGCGAGGATTAGCGAGTCCATGATAGGCACGCGGCAGCGAATTTTAATTACCGGCCAATCCAAAAAAAGTGCATCTGACTTGCAGGGCCGTACCGAGAATAATCGAGTGGTGAATTTCCGCAGCGACGAGCAGGCACTAATTGGGAAATTTGCCACGGTCAGAATAACCGATGCAATGCCCAATTCACTACTGGGGAGCCTCTAGAGAGTGCTTTCGCAGCTTTGTTCCGGAAGCTAGTGGCACAAATTTCCGATAGCTTGCTATACTGGCGGGAATCCCAGAAAAGAGAGTGTATTAATTCACTGCATGACAACTCATACCCTTAGTTTGACACTAATGCCCGATAGCACTCAGCGTTTATCCAACCTCTGCGGGCGCCTCAATGAACACATCCATCAAATAGAAGCCTTTCTGGGCTTAAGTATTCAGCAAAGGGGGAATATTTTTCAGCTGTCCGGAACCGAAACAGTGGTGGTTGCGGCAAGCCTGCTGCTGGAATCCCTCTATGCAGGCACCGCCCAGTCCCATCTGCTGAGCCCGCACCTGGTCCATCTCGCCTTACAGGAATTGAAACATGGCGAAGAAATGTCTACGCAGCAAGGCGACAGCGGTGGTTCCATCAAGACCCCGAAAACACTCATTAAACCACGCAGCAGACATCAGCAAGAGTATGTAGTCAGCATTCACCACCATGACATCAATTTCGGAGTCGGTCCCGCTGGCACCGGTAAAACATACCTGGCAGTGGCTTGCGCCGTAGCGGCACTGATCAGGAATCAGGTTGATCGTATATTGCTGGTGCGACCGGCGGTGGAAGCCGGTGAAAAACTGGGTTTCCTGCCCGGCGATTTGACCCAGAAAATAGATCCGTATTTACGCCCCCTCTATGATGCCCTATACGAAATGCTGGGCTTCGATAAAGTAGCGCGTTTGATCGAAAAGAATATCATCGAGGTGGCGCCCCTGGCCTATATGCGGGGGAGAACTCTCAATAACGCATTTATTATTCTCGACGAGAGCCAGAATACCACCGCAACGCAGATGAAGATGTTTCTGACCCGCATAGGATCTGGTTCTACCGCCGTGATTACCGGCGACATCACCCAGATCGATTTACCAAAGGGAGAAAGATCCGGGCTCGTACATGTAATCAAGGTATTGGCTGGCATCAATGAAATCAGCTTTACCTATTTCAATGCCAGGGATGTTGTGCGACACCGCCTGGTACAAAGAATTGTCGAAGCCTATGACGAGTTCGATCGAAACTCTGTGTCTCAACTAAGCGGTCAAGAAACCTCGCAACTCAATGAACGCGAAAGTTGAACTCAGCGGCGATGCTATTGCTGACTGGCTACCGGATGAGAGCCTTTGTGAAACCTGGATCAATGCCGCTTTGGCGTGCGCCGACAAACATGGTCACTACGTGGTCAGCGTCCGCTTCGTCGATGAGTCGGAATCTACTGCCATTAACAATCAATATCGTGGTAAAAACTCTGCGAGCAATGTGCTGTCATTCCCTGCAAACATCCCCGGTAACATCAGTTCCCTGCTCGAATTCGAACCGCTGGGAGACATCGTTCTATGTCCGGAAATAGTCGCCGAGGAAGCCGATTCGCAGGATAAATCACTCGCTTCCCATTGGGCACACCTGCTTATACACGGTCTCCTACACCTGCTGGCTTATGATCATCAGCACCGGGGCGGCGGGGAAGTCATGGAAGCACTGGAAATAAAAGCACTTGAAAGACTTGGTATCCCAAACCCATATTTGGTAGTGTAAATTGAAGGAGCCGCTAGAGAGTCCATAGCATGACTGACGATCAATCCAGCATTAATCCAAGACCTAGATCCTGGATCGATAAAATTACACAGCTCTTTTCTGACGAACCCACCGACACTAAAAGCCTGCTAGAGCTACTGCGCAATGCAGAACAGGACAAGGTACTCGATGCCGATGCATTGAGCATTATCGAGGGGGCCCTGCAAGTCTCGAGCATGCAGGTACGGGACATCATGATCCCCCGATCCCAAGTTGTGACCGTCGCCGCCAATCTGCCGGCCAAAGAGATCATCGAACTGGTCATAGAAGCTTCCCATTCGAGATTTCCTGTCGTCGGTGACAACGTCGACAATGTGATGGGAATTCTGTTGGCTAAAGATTTGCTACCCCTGAGCCTGGGTGGCAGTAAAGGAAAATTTGATATCAAGGATGTGGTCAGGCCGGCCACCTTCGTGCCCGAAAGCAAGCGCCTGAACGTCTTACTTAAGGAATTTCGCGAAACCAGGCATCATATGGCTATCGTGATTGATGAGTACGGCAGTGTCAGCGGCGCGGTCACCATCGAAGATGTACTGGAACAGATCGTAGGTGAAATAGAGGATGAATACGATGTTGACGATGAAAGCTACATCAAAAAATTTGATGAAGGGAATCACATCGTCAAGGCGATAACACCAGTTGATGAATTTAATGAATATTTTAAAACCAATTTTAGTGATCAGGAGTTTACGACGGTGGGCGGCCTGGTCTTACAACAGTTTGGGCGTATCCCGGAACGGGGAGAAACCCTGCACATAGGCCCATTCCTGGTCACAATACTCAATGCAGATAGCCGCCAGATCAAGTTAATTAAGGTCACTACAACATAATATGGGCAGAAAATAATCCGGGTTTGCGTTGGCCAAGCGCCTGTTTCTGCCTGATGACATTCCAGTGCTACGCCCAGGACTCACCGCGGCAAGGCTGTAAACTCAATACCTGGAGCCAATTTAATAGCCGCCAGCAATTGGCCTGCGCGGTGAGAATTAATTCTGGAATACATTCAACATGAAATTTGCGACATCTGTAGCACAGGTCGATGAACCGGTATCTGTGCAGGCAGTCGCATTGCCCGGCGGCATGGTCGAATCGGTTTTCTGTCGCAAGGCCGTAAACGTGTTGAAAATACTGGTGGTCAAGGCTGGCGCGCTAAACCCCGTACCTGTAACTCCATGACATACTGCACACAGTGACTGATAGCTCAGCTGTCCGCGATCGATGCTCAACTGCAATCCCGATGGTTCGGGCTCTGGGTCTGGTGTGGGTTCCGGCGTGGGTTCCGGTGTTGGTTCGGGTTCCGCTTCAGGTAGCGGGAGCAGATTGCTGACACTGAGGACGACCGGATTCCCAAAAACAACGGGGTCGTCACTTAACAGACTCAGATTAAATTCAAATAGCTCGTTAGCAACCACGAGTCTGGGCGTGTAAAGAATGCCGCCTGCCTGGAGCTGTGCCGGGGTGTTACCGGCCAGTATTCCAGCAGTATATATGTAAAAATCATTGCGCAAGGCAAACTCCAAACTGGCCAGACTGACATCGAAGCTCACCCTGGCCAATCCGATACCCGGCACATCCACCACCGGTAGAACCACAACCGAGGCGGCAGCGTCGAAGCTGGCATTGGTCTCGACTGACAGCGTCGCCGAAAGACCGGCGAAATTCGTCGGCCCGGGACTTATAGCTGCGCCGTTGCCATCGATCGACTGAACCCCATTCTTGGGCAATTGCCTGGCAGCATATTCGATGATGGCGGTGCCATTGGCGAAATTAATGGATCCGCCTTCGGTGAAGAGAAAGCCATCGGGCACCAGCAGATCCGGATTCAAGCCGGTTAATTCGGCGAATGACTCAGTGGCAATCAGCAGATTCCGATTACTGGTATCTCCGCTCAGATCGCTCATCAGCGTCGCAATGTTTTGCTGTTGACCATCAGCATTTATTGCAGTTAATACTAATCCGGCCACATCACCCTGATTCATGGCCGTGGTTTCCAATTCAACATATTGAATAGCCGCATCAGCATTAGTGAATACCTCACTAATTCGCCATTGATCAAAATCTGCCGAAGCAGGACTGACGAAGCCAGCAGCACCCGCCGCTACTGCCATCGAAAGTCTTTTTCTATTGATGTTCATTGACCGAGCTCATCTTTTTCGATTCCATTATTCCGCATTGCATTTCACACTTTTTGTGATTTACCCGTCGGAGGGCCGATTTACCAGGACCCGGGTGCCAAACAAAATTTGCACGCGAATTTTTATTACAAGCCACTACCTGCAGCGCCTGGTCTGGGTTATGCTTGCGGGCTTTTGCGGCACACTGCCTAATTCATATTTTAGAGAAACAATGTCCAAGATAGATTCCAACTATTCACCTCAGCAAGTCGAAATGACCGCCCAAACCTACTGGCGAGAGCACGACAGTTTCATTGTGAGCGAAGATCCTTCGCGTGAGAAGTTTTATTGCCTGTCGATGTTTCCTTACCCGAGCGGCAAGCTGCACATGGGTCACGTGCGAAATTACTCTATCGGCGATGCTATAGCCCGTTATCAACGCATGCATGGTAAGAATGTATTGCAGCCAATGGGGTGGGATGCATTTGGACTACCTGCGGAAAACGCCGCCATGGAGAACAAGACCGCGCCGGCAAAATGGACCTATAGCAATATAAACTACATGCGTGAGCAGTTGCAGCGACTGGGCTTCGCCTATGACTGGAGTCGTGAAATTGCCACCTGTAACAGTGACTACTATCGCTGGGAACAATGGTTCTTCACGCGCCTGTTTGAAAAAGGCCTGGTGTATAAAAAGGAAGCCGAAGTCAATTGGGATCCTGTCGACCACACCGTGCTTGCCAATGAGCAGGTTGTGGATGGCCGCGGCTGGAGATCAGGCGCAGTGGTCGAGCGTCGCAGCATACCCCAATGGTTCATCAAGATAACGGATTTCGCCCAGGAATTGCTGGATGGTCTCGATGATCTCGAGGCCTGGCCGGAACGGGTCCGCACCATGCAGAGCAACTGGATCGGACGCTCAGAGGGAGTAGAACTGGAATTTGACGTCGTCGATGAAGATGATGACGCGCTCAAGACTTTAGCGGTCTATACCACGCGGCCAGACACATTGCTGGGAGTGACCTATGTGGCCATCGCACCTCAACACCCACTGGCAGCGAAGGCAGCTCAATCGAACCCCGCTTTGGCGGAGTTTACCGAGCAGCAAAAAAACGTCAAGGTAGCCGAAGCCGAATTGGCTATCATGGAAAAAGTCGGGATGGCCACCAATCTGCAAGCCATACACCCTGTTAGCCAACAGCGGCTGCCTATTTTTGTGGCCAATTTCGTCCTCATGTCCTATGGCTCTGGCGCCGTGATGGCGGTACCAGGTCACGATCAGAGAGACTGGGAGTTTGCAAAGAAGTACGGACTGGAAATCAAGCAGGTGGTACGACCGGCATCAGCTGCGACAGTTTGTGATCTGCAACAACAGGCGTTTGTTGACAAAGGCATCCTCATTAATTCTGGCGAATTCGATGACTTAAATTTCGAGGATGCCTTCGACGCCATAGAAGCGCACCTGCGGGCCAAGGGTAAGGGTCGGAAAACAGTAAATTTTCGCTTGCGGGACTGGGGCGTATCGAGACAGCGGTACTGGGGCGCCCCGATTCCAATCATCAACTGCGAAAGTTGTGGGGCGGTTGCCGTGCCCGACAAGGATCTTCCCGTGTTGTTACCCGAAGATATCGAATTAGATGGCAGCGGTTCACCGCTGCCCAAGCTCGCCGAATTTTACCAAGTGAATTGTCCACGCTGCGATGCTCCAGCCACCAGGGAGACTGACACTTTCGATACCTTTATGGAGTCTTCCTGGTATTACGCACGGTATGCCTGTCGTGATCAAGATAAGGCTATGCTGGACCAACGTGCAGACTACTGGTTGCCAGTGGATCAGTACATCGGTGGTATCGAACACGCGATATTGCACCTGCTGTACGCCCGATTCTTCCACAAGCTTATGCGCAATGAGGGTCTGGTCAGCTCGGATGAGCCTTTTACCAGGCTGCTGACTCAGGGCATGGTGATTAGAGACGGCAGCAAGATGTCTAAATCAAAGGGCAACACCGTCGACCCCTTGCCCCTGATCGAGAACTATGGTGCCGATACGGTGCGTATGTTTACCCTGTTCGCCTCCCCACCCGATCAATCCATGGAGTGGCAAGACAGCGGAGTCGTCGGTTGCCACAAATTCTTAAAGCGATTATGGAAGATCGTGGCTACCCACCGGCCTCTCAAACTGATTGATTTTGCGAATTTGGATTTATGCGACGCCCAGAAGCAATTTCGCTTGAAAACTCACCAGACCCGACTCAAGACCAGCGATGACTTTGATCGCCGTCATACATTCAATACAGCCATAGCGGCAACCATGGAATTACTAAATACTCTGAGCAGGGATCTGGATGCCGGCGATAGCGATAACGATAGGTTGATCACCCAGGAGGCCCTGGAGACAATCATACTGGTGCTCGCACCCATAGTTCCTCATTTTTGCCATGTGCTCTGGCAACATCTGGGTCATGAGGGGGCGGTGATGGATGCCGCCTGGCCACTGGTGGATGAATCTGCGCTGATCCAATCCACGGTACTCATCATTTTGCAGGTCAACGGCAAGTTACGAGCCAGGATCGATGTCCAAAAAAATCTGGACCGCGATGCTATGGAACAGATCGCACTTAATCACGAGGCCATCAAAAAATATACTGCCAACGGCAGCGTGCGTAAAGTGATTGTAGTTCCCGGGCGATTGGTTAATATCGTAGTGAATTAATCCGGCAATTGAATATGATCACACTCTATCGGCTTCTCGTCTTGGGCTGCTTCTCCATTATCCTGAACAGTTGTGGTTTTAGCCTGCGCGGTAACGATGTGCTGTCGTCCAAGTTTCAGGTCATCCAACTCGACATGGAACAGCCAAACAGTGAGTTTTCTCGTTTGCTGCGGCGTTCGCTGGAAGTTGCGGATGTCACTATCGAAGCGGTGCTGTCGACGAATTCGGATTCGCCGGTGCTGCTGGTGAGAAACGAAAGGATCGTCAGTCGCCCGATTACGGTGAATCCGCGTGCGCGTGCGGCCCAGTACGAGATGCGTCTCTCCATCAATATAGCCCTGGGTAGTGCCGAGGAATATCTCATTTTTCCGGAAACACTCATGGTGGAGCGAATTTACTTCGAAGATATCGCCAATATTGCTGGTACCCAGGAAGAAGTCGAAATCATCACTGCCGAAATGCGCCGCGAACTGGTCAACCAACTAATGCGGCGACTGGAAGCAATAGAAACCTGAGGTCCCCTGCAAGCAGCCCCAATATTTTCCCTGATGAACAAGCTCAGCAATTGAAAATAAAACCCGAACAATTAGCGAGAACGCTTACCAGCACCGACTCAGCCATTTACTGGCTCGCCGGCGATGAGCCGTTACTGATGCAGGAAGCCGCAGATCAGATTCGTCATCACTATCGCGGCCGCGGCTTCCTGGAACGAGAGGTGTTTAACGTCGATAAAAACTTCGACTGGAACCAATTTTTCAATGCCACTGGCAATCTTTCTCTTTTCTGCGAACTGAAGATTATCGAGTTACGCCTCGGTTCGGCCAGGCTGGACGATGCTGGCAAGAACGCAATTCATGCCTATCTGCAAGATCCCAGTGCAGATTTCCTGATTCTGATTGTTGGCCCCAAATTGGATGTTGCTGCGATCAAGACCAAGTGGTTCGTCCAGATTGAACAAGCTGGTGTCTTACTACAAATTTGGCCAGTTCCCAGAGAAAAGCTGTCTGGCTGGTTAAGTCAAAGACTTCTGCGGGAGGGCATTGATGCGGACCATGATGCTACCGAGCTGTTAGCGGATAAAATTGAAGGCAACTTACTGGCAGCGGTGCAGGAAATAGAAAAACTGAAACTGCTGGCGAACGCTGAAGCCGGAAGTTTGATCAAGCTGGACCTAAAAACTGTCATGCAGGTGGTTGCCGACAGTTCCCGTTACAACGTTTACCACCTCATCGATGCGGCCCTGTTGGGAGACTCGCTGAGATCTCAGAAAATGTTGTCTGGCTTGCGCAACGAGGGCTTGTTTCCACTGGTAATATTAGGGGCAATCACCCGCGAGCTTCGCGCCCTGTTACCGATGCTGGAAAAGAAGGAACAGGGCCGGGGGCTAAACTCCATTATCCAATCGGCGCGAGTCTGGTTTAATCGCAAACAGGCGGTGTCGAAGGCGCTCGAGCGGATGACGGTGGCCATGATCTGGCAGTTGCTGGACCAGGCTCGCCGCATCGATCAGTCCATCAAGGGCATGTCCAAAGCAAATCCCTGGGATGAACTCAGCCTGATTCTGTTAGTCCTGAGTGGCAGCAAAACCGCCAGCATGACCAAGGCAAGCTCTGATTAATTAATCAGATGTTGCCAAGGAATTGGCAACGGCTACGAGGCCCTGATCTAATTTAATCCCCTGCGCACCAGCAGCGGCTGAATATCTGCATCTCTGCCTCTGAAGTTCCTGAACAAGGCCATCGCATTTTCGCTTCCCCCTTTGGATAACAGAGTGCGTCTAAAGTGATCGCCATTCTCGCGCAGCAAGCCGCCGTTTTCTTTAAACCATTCGACAGTATCTGCATCCAGCACCTCGCTCCAGATGTAGGAGTAATATCCTGCCGAGTAGCCGCCCATGATGTGTGAAAAATAGGGACTTCGATAACGCGGTGGAACACTATCGAGAGCGATCCCGGCAGAGCGAAGCGCCTTGGCCTCGAAAGCCATGATCTCATCCGCACCAGGCACCTGATCCGGTGACAGTTGGTGCAAGGCCTGATCTACGATGGATGCTGCCAGGTATTCGGTAGTCGCAAAGCCCTGATTAAATTTCCGCGCCGCCAGTACTTTCCCCAACAGCTCCGCAGGCATTGCTTGTCCGCTCTGATAGTGGAGCGCATAATTTGCCAGCACTTCAGGCCAGACCGCCCACATCTCGTTAACCTGGGACGGATATTCTACAAAATCTCTAGGCACACTAGTGCCTGCAAAATAGGGATACTCGACGCTTGAGAACATGCCGTGCAGCGCGTGACCAAATTCATGGAACATCGTCGTCACTTCAGAAAATGTTAACAGAGTGGGTTCGCCTGCTGGCGGCCTGGTGATATTCAGATGATTTGCCACGATGGGTTGGGAATTAAACAACCTGTTCTGGGAGATATAAGCGTTCATCCAGGCACCACCGCGTTTACTGGGGCGCGCATAGTAATCTGCGAGGAATATCGCCAGGGTCGCCCCCTGGCTGTCATAGACTTCGAAAACCCGCACATCTTCCTGATACACCGGCAAATCTGTTCTTTCCTCGAAGCTGATGCCGTACAATCTTTCTGCGGCATAGAACACACCTTTGCGGAGGACGTTATCGAGTTCGAAATAGGGTCTTAATTCCGCCGCGTCGAATTCATAGCGTTCAGCCCGTAGCTTTTCGGCATAGAAATCCCAATCCCAGGAAGCCAGTTCGAAATCCCCGCCGTCTTCCTCAATCATCTGTTGAAGGTCTGCAGCTTCCCGTCGCGCATTTGCCGCAGCCGGTGGAGCCAGTTCCGCCAGGCGCCGATTTACAGCTGCTACGGTCTGCGCCGTCTGGTCTTCCAATATGTAGTCCGCGTGCGTCTCATAGCCCAACAGTTGTGCACGCTCCGATCGCAGGCGCAACACATTCGATAATATTTCACGATTATCAAATTCGCCACCGCGGCTGCCTCGTGACAGGGAGGTTCGGTGCATATGCTCCCTCAGGGAACGATTCTGTAAGCTGGCCAGTGCTGGCTGACCGCTGGTATTGAGCAAGGGAATGACATACTTTCCTGCCTGATCCCTGCTAATAGCTTCTTCTTCTGCGGCCGAAATGGTGGCCTCATCGAGGCCAGTCAATTCTTCTCGCGAGCCGACTACGATAGCCATTTCATTCACTTCACTTAACACATTCTGGCTGAACTGGGTTCGCAATACCGCCAGTTGCGCATTTATTTCCTTCAAGCGTTGTTGCTGAGCAGACTCGAGGACGGCACCGGCTCGCACAAAATCCACATAGTACTGCTGCAGCAGTCGGCTCGACTCTGCATCCAGTTCCAGGCCCTCGCGCTGCTGGTAAAGCGAGTTGATACGCGCAAACAAAGCCCGGTTCAACAAAATACTGTCATTATGTGCCGCCAGAACCGGTGCCAGTTGTTGTTGCAGGGCCCGAATATCATCATTGGTATGAGCGCCGGCGAGGCTGAAAAAGACATTGCCCACGCGAGCCAGAAGTTGGCCAGACAATTCCAATGCCCGGATTGTGTTCTCGAATGTAACTGCGGCCGGTTGACCGGTTATAGCATCGATTTCTACGGTCTGCTCGGCCATGCCACGTTCGAAGGCGGGTAAATAGTGGCTATTTTCAATTTTATCGAATTGGGGATAGTTGAGGTAGAGCGGGCTCTCGTCATAGAACGGATTTTTAGTGTCCTGGGTGCTTGTAACTGCAGTCATTACCTGATTTTCCACTACCAGATTCGTGTGATTTTCGCTGCTATCGGGCTCCGAACAGGCGATCAGTGTACAGCCAATACACAGGCTCAAAACGCTATTTCTCGTAATCATGTTCGCGGACTCATGGTTGGGAAAATGTTGCAGCGGAGTATTTCAGCTTACGCTCTGATAAGAAAGCCTGTGATTAAGAAATGTCGATATTTGCCCATCGATGACATCCTCAGCGACGAATTTGAGTGGCAAAGATCCAGACAGTCGATTCCCACTATGGGCATGTCGTCGTCAGCCTTCTGCTTTCATATTCGGCTGCCGATTTCTCACTACGGCAGAGAGGAAGTGACATCTTTTTCTAGCTGGTAAACAATATCCGCGAATTCTTCGATCTTGCCTTCGAAAGCCTGCAATGCATCTGCCAGACCCTGATTGTAAAAATAGTTACCTACTTGATGGGAGAAAAAATCCAGCAAAAATTCAGCCTCGAACCCACCAATCTCATGCTGCAGTTCTTCGGTAAAATATTTCTGAATCTTACTGACGATCTCTGCCTTGGCGGAGCTGTCCAAATCGATAGTTGGCAAACTCAAGCTCCTAGCTGTACTGCCAGGTCCAGGAAGTCGCTGGCAGTATAGTCAAATTCTCCATCCGGATTTGAGTTTACGGGTCGGCCAGGTCCACGCTCAAGCGGTCGGATAACGTAGGCTGTACGCAATCCTGTGCGGGCGGCGGCGCGAAGATCACCAGGGTGAGCGGCAACCATCATCACCTGCTCTGGTTGAAGACTCAATAAATCAGCGGCCTTCAGGTAGGCTTCCGGGTCCGGCTTGTAGTGACCTGCCAGTTCTGCAGAAAGAATCGCGTCCCACGGCAGTCCGGCATTTTTCGCCATGTTGGTTAGCAGGGAAACATTACCATTGGACAAGGTTGTTATCACGAACTTGGTCTTGAGTCGGTTTAGACCTGCCACGGCATCCGGCCAGGGAGATAATCGGTGCCAGGCCCGATTGAAATGGTCTAGCTCTGCTTCACTCATTCCCTTCAGTCCATACTCCAGCACCAGGTCATCCAATATCATGCGATGTAAGTCGTCGATCTTGGTCCACGGTAAATCACCGATTCTGACTCGATTCATAGCCGGACCATAGCCCGAGCGCCAACTATCTGCGAATCTGGCCCAGTCGATGTCGTAACCCTTTCTCGCAGCCAGTAGCTGGCCTTCCCTGATGATCGAAGCCCGCCAATCCACCACGGTGCCAAACACATCGAAGGTGAGGGCCTTAATATCTAATTCGGTACCGGAATCTGCTGCGAACAGAGGACCGGGCAGCACGATCAGTCCCGAGCCAATCGACATCAGTGTCGTCGCTCTTAAAAATTTGCGTCTGCTGAAAATGGTCCTGGCTTCCGTGGAATTCATTGCTGGTGCAGTCATCGCTCTTAATCCTATTGCAGTCACCGCAGTCAGGGCTGCTGTGCTGGAAAGCGTTTTTCCAGGCTGCTTACTACTTCGACGAAACGATAGCATATCTATTACCTAATATCAGCAGCGCCACAGCTGTGGCTTCGGTCTGAAGTCTTCCTTGCAGAAATAATTGCTACTGGAAATAGACCAGCAATATGGCGACCGGGCAAACAAACTTCACATAAAATGGCCAGATTTTCCAGAACAGGCCGGATTCCACTTCAGGGCAGCCTTTCTTGAGTTCTTCCAGCACTTCATTTCGACTCCATATCCAGGCCACAAAGACGCAGAAAAATAGAGCCAGCATAGGCTGGCTGAACTCGGTGGTATAGGTCACGACCAGATCAAAAAGAGGATCAAAATTGAACACAATAAGCAGGGAAATCACAGTGATGATCGCCGCTATGCTTAATGACGCTCTGTGTCGCTCTATGCCGTGATGTTCCACAGCATAAGCTACGGGGACCTCAAGCATGGAAATTGAAGAAGTCAGAGATGCGATAGTCATTAATACAAAAAAAGCCATCGCAACGAATATCCCTGCTGCCCCCATTGTCTCAAACAGTGCCGGCAGAACGGAAACAATCAATCCAGGGCCGGCAATAAAAGCACCGGTTTCGTCAAATATTTCAACCCCATTCGTCAGGGCGACATACATCGCTGGCAGAATCAGCAGACCAGCCAACACTGCGATGCCGACATCCAGCAGGGCTACCAGAGTACCAATGAATGGCAGATCTTCCTTCTCGCTGATATAGGATCCGTAGACCAGCATCGTGCCCACGCCGAGAGATAGGGAGAAGAATGCCTGGCCCATCGCGTCTACCAACAATTGTGGATCCGCTATTCTGGAAAAGTCAGGTACGAGGTATGCACGAACGCCATCCATCGCACCGGGCAGGGTCATCACATAGATAGTGAGAAGAATCAAAATGATGATCAACGATGGCATCAATCTGGACGCCCATCTTTCGATTCCGTCCTTGACTCCCGCACTAACGATCATCGCCGTTACCAGCATGAACACGACGACGAAAATTGCATTGCGAGGCACTGCATCCAGAGTCAGCCACTGGGATGCAGATTCCAAGCCCAGCAAGCGGGTAATGGGGTCGAAGAAAAATGCAACCATCCAGCCACTGACAATGGCATAGAAGCTAAGAATGAAACTGACTGTAAGCATGCCGAGGAAGCCCACGGCGAGTCCCAAAAATTTGCTCCTGGGGCCAGTGGAAATCGACTTCAGAGCCGTCACCGCATTTGCCCTGGTGTGACGACCGATGATCAATTCAGCCATTAGGGCAGGATAGGCCAATGCGAAAGTGAGAATAAGATAGGCTATGAGAAAGGCTGCACCACCATTAGAAGCAGCATTGGTGGGAAAGCCCCATATATTTCCCAGGCCAACTGCCGATCCCGTCGCTGCCATCAAGAATCCAAATCTGGAGCTAAATTCACCTCTAGCTGCTGCCATCGATTATCGATCTCCCTGTCGGTTTTACCAGCTGTTATTGGTCGTAGGATTCCAGCGAAAAGCGTACTCGAGCGAGCTCGCTCAATCCTAAAAAGACGTTATATACTTCAAATACCGAATCTTCTAGATTTACTTCCAGGGTGGGGATTGGTAGCTTGTTGTCCACCTTAGCCAACGCCTGGGGACTGCGATCATGAAAACTCCGGATAAGACCTTGCTGTGTATAATTCGAATTGAGCATAGGTTAAGTTCCACCATTATTCAACTTATCTGTTCATCTGCAAGCAGGCATGGAGCGGGCACTTAAGCAATCGTACGCGATCGGCCCCAGTTGAACGAACCCCTATAATAAAGCTATAATGTGTAACTGAATCCAACCCGAATAAAGTCTATAATATTTGTCTATTCGTTCTGTTATAAAGAAGGCTGTATTGGTGCAGGCGTCAAATTATCATCCAATCGATCCTGGGAATAGAGATTCAGGACACTCTGTAAGTGCGACGACGGAACGGCGAGAGCATTCAAGCCACTCGGCGGCGATCTCGTTTGGTATCGGTGTAGATTATGGCACCAGTAATAGCGTTGCCGCCATCTTTGATGGTACTGATATTCACCTGGTGCAGTTAGAGTCAGAAGCTGTCGTTATGCCCTCGGCTACGTATGTAGATCGCAACTACAAAATAAAAACCGGGCAGGCAGCAATCGATCAGTACATAGAAGACAATGTCGGAAGAACCATCGAGCTCAGCGCTGAAGTCATAGGGGAAGTACGAACAAGCACTGGACAAATAAGCGATCATGGCTTACCGGAAGCAGCATCGACACGTAAAGTCTATGGTCAATCCTTCGTCGATGGCGGTCAACAAGGCAGATTATTCCGCGGCATAAAAAGACTATTAGGGAGCAATGAATCCAGATGGCTGATGGTGTTTGATCGCCCCTTTCGATTAGTTGCCTTGATGACTCCGCTGCTAGCTCGGATAAAGACCAGTATTGATTCACGATTAGCCGATTCTTCGCCGCCATCCGAATCGGAGGGACATGCCTGCTTAGGCCACCCTGTTAACTTTGAAGGCAGCGATACAGACGGAAACAGCAAAGCCCTGAGTTTATTGTCTGAAGCCTATGGCTACGCGAAATTCAATCGGCAATCATTTTATCCTGAACCAGTAGCTGCAGCATTGAGCTACCTGCATGCCTACCCAAACAGTGCGCAACAGACAATCCTGGCAGTGGACTTCGGCGGCGGCACATTGGATCTGTGTATTCTGAAATGCATCGGCCAGGAATTTGATGTTGTAGCAACCCATGGCATAGCACTGGGAGGAGATAAAATAGACCAACTCCTGTTCAGGGAATTGCTGTTTCCGCTTCTTGGAAAAGGAGAAATGTGGAAAAGAGCAGGAGAAGACCGTGAAATTGAAACCTTATTTCCTTTCGAAGGATACGAGAAATTTCTGTTAAATTGGACGGTTAGCTATATGCTCAACCAGAACAAATTCACTACACCACTTATGCAGCGCATAGAAATTGCGGACGCAGCATCGCAGAAATTCCAGCGTCTGTATGACCTGATTAAAAACAATTCCAGCTATCTCGTATTTCAATCACTGAAAGATCTAAAGGCGGAGCTTTCCTCGCAACAGCTTGCGAGACTCGATATACCTGAACTGGACATCGAATTGTCCGTGACGAGGGCACAGTTCGAGCAATTAGTAGCGGGGATTTTGGAGAAATTTCAAAGCGCGATCACCCATCTCCTGACTCACGCCAATCTGAGAGCCGTCGATATTCAACTGGTCATTCGCACCGGCGGGTCTTCACTGATACCTGCGGTCAAGCACATCCTTGAGAGCCAGTTTCCAGCTAAGGTAGTCGAGCACGACCCCTTTACCAGTGTCGCTACTGGCTTGGCTATAGCAGAATTTCAGGCCTGGGGGAATTGCAAGCTGAGCAGCGGCAGCTTAAGCAATCACAATAAGCCATCTGCCGAGATCAGAGAACGGGTACGATTATGAATTTGATACTGTATGCAATCCCTTTCTTCTTCCTGCTGATTCTTCTGGAATTTACTTATGGCGTGCTCAGAAGGCGCAACACCTACCGCATCAACGACACCATCAACAGCCTTTCACTGGGCAGCCTCAGCCGCTTGCAGAGCCTGGTTGTGCTCGGATTTTCCGGGCTCATATACGAATTTATAGTCGCCCGCTATCAGTTAGGCCAGTTAGCGGACGACCAGTTGTGGGTCTGGCTTAGCTGCTTCCTGTTGTATGACCTCGCCTACTATTGGAAGCACCGCTTCGGCCATGAAGTCGCCTTGTTCTGGGGCTCCCATGTCGCCCACCACCAGAGTGAAGACTACAATCTGGGCACGGCGTTGCGCCAGACCAGCATCGATTTTTACGGATTCCTGTTTTACCTGCCCTTCTTCGTACTGGGATTTCCTGCAGAAATTCTGTTTACGGTGGTGAGTCTGAATCTGATCTATCAGTTCTGGGTTCATACTGAGCATGTGCCCAAGCTTGGAATATTGGAGTGGTTGTTCGTCACCCCTTCTAATCACCGCGTACATCATGCGCGCAACAAGATTTATGTCGATAGAAACTACGGCGGCGTATTTATAATCTGGGATCGGTTATTCGGCAGTTTTCAGGAAGAATTAGAACAAGAAGCGGTCATATTTGGGCTCAGAAAACCACTTAACAGCTGGAATCCAGTCTGGGCCAATGTGCATGTCTACTGGCGCCTCATTCAGGACTGTATTAAGGTGCCCGGGTTCAGCAACAAAATAAAAATCTGGCTGAAACCTCCGGGGTGGCTACCGGACTCGATGCAAAGCTCCTGCAAACTACGGAGTCAGAAAACAGGTCTATCGACCAGATTCGATCCGCCGTTATCAGATTTCTCTAAAGGCTATTGTGTCGTTCAGTTTGTAGTCACAGTTGGATTGAGCCTGACTGTATTAATCAATCTTAATGGCTGGAATTATACGACCACCACCATAGCAGTGTTCTTGTTAACCTATAGCTACTACGTCCATGGCGTGTGGCTGGAATCACGGCCAAACGCCCTCGGCCACGAAAGCGTCCGGCTGATGTTATTGCTGCTAGCGATGCCTTTTACGGACTTTCCCATCGTGCCTCGTACCACACTAATGGCCTTCGCGGCGGCATCCCTGTTGCTGCTTCTGATCTCGGAGCAAAGAAAACCTACTAACGTTACTACCTAGTATCGCAGCATATAAAAAAGCAGTCGGGTATGGCGTACTGCACTGAATTCAATGGGAACTGCGAGCGATGGCTTAGTGGGGCCTGTTGACTCGGCCATCAATGCGCCGCACCAAGTGACAGAGGGAGAACCCGCTGACAGATATCCCTGTCATCGGAAAATTCATCGGCTTCTCTGGATGCAGAGATCTTCCTGGGGGAATCACTCTAAGGGAGCAAGCCGCTGAGATACTAAGGGGCCACTCACCCAGCAGGCAGCACACGGGCATTACTGAACTTCATGTTTTTGTGTAAACTAAATTTTCAATAAATAGTGAATATAATCTCGTTGCGAAAATACCCCTGGCTACGAGTTATATTGCTTTTTCTAAATTCGTATTAAGGGGAACTCATACAGCAATTCTCCGTGCACAGGGTTTCGTAATTCAAACTGTGCCTGATGGGCCTTAGCCAGCGCCTCGGTGAAAGTGCTGCCGTCTTCGAGGTTACTGATTATGAACACAACTTTGCCGCTAATACTGCGTAGCGGAGGTATTTCCAATGGAATCAACAAATATTCCGCGCTTTCGCTGAGCATTCCCTGCACGGTCGCTTCGACACTCAGGCTGGAACCGGGAATTTCGGAGCGGACAGCTCTGAACAAGGCGCTTTCGTTGTTCCCATCTGTCATGCGCAAAAACACATTCACCTGCTTTGTGAATAACTCTCGATTGCTCACCGTGATGGTAGGTGTGTAGATGGGATAGCTGAAACCGACCTCAATGATACCGTTGCTGGAGCTGTCGGTGATGAGTTGACTCTGAAGTTGTTCTGCCGTCACCCCCAACCCAGCCTGAGCAGGCAGCAATAGCAGATAATAAATAAAGCCAGGTATTATCGCGGGTGCACAAACAGCTAAGGAATAGGCGCCAGGTTTCCCAGCAAAAATCGGATTGAAGGGATACACGGCGACAAGCGCAGCGACTATAGCCAAGCTCAAGAAGAGCGCTCTGACGAGCAGCGATTCGCTACCGAGACGGGAAGCATTCTGGGAAATAAAAACGACCGTGACTGTTGCTACGAGCAATGCAGCCACACAAATAACCACCTGTCGTAAGCTTATATTCATTACTGGGGCGCCAGGGAACAGGCAACGATCAGGATACTTGTTCTCCCTGAGCCTGCCTATCAGCATGATAAGAAGATCTGACAAATGGACCACTGGCAATCTGTTTGAAACCGAGCGCCTCACCAAACTCGCGCAACGCATCGAACTCATCAGGGTGTACAAATCGTTGGACTCGCAGGTGGTCCTTACTAGGCTGCAGATACTGCCCCAGGGTAATCATATCTACACTATGGTTGCGAAGATCTGTCAGCACTGCCTTGACTTCCTCGATGCTTTCACCGAGACCAAGCATTAGCCCGGACTTCGTTGTCACCTCAGCCCGGCGCATTTTGTAGGCGGCCAGCAGATCGAGTGACCACTGATAATCGGCTCCCGGTCGGGCCTGTTTATAGAGGCGGGGCACGGTTTCCAAGTTGTGATTGAACACATCCGGCGGCGTTTTTTCCAGTATATCCAGTGCTATTTTCATACGCCCGCGAAAGTCCGGCACCAACACCTCTACCTGAATACCCGGATTCAAACGCTGTGTTTCGGTAATGCACTTCGCGAAATGTGCTGCACCACTGTCTTTTAAATCATCCCGATCGACGGAGGTGATGACCACATAGCGCAGACCCATTTCCTTGATCGCTCGTGCCAGCTCCGTGGGTTCGTGTTCATTCAGGGGGCGGGGCTTGCCATGCGCGACATCACAAAATGGGCAGCGCCGCGTGCAAATATCGCCCATCACCATGAAAGTAGCGGTACCGTTACTGAAACATTCACCCAGATTCGGGCAGGAAGCTTCTTCGCAGACCGATACCAGCTTATGCTCTCTTAACTTCCGCTTGATGTAACTGATCTTGGGAGAAACAGGAATTTTGACTCGAATCCAGTGTGGCTTGGTTGGCAATTCCGTGCTCGGTATCACCTTAACAGGGATACGCCGCACTTTGTCTGCGCCCCTCAGCTTTTCCCCCTCCACCAATGCCTTGCGTCGCTTAGGTGTTGCCATTAATTGCTCTTTCCCACGATTTTAAAGAGTAAAACTCCTGATATCCCAACTCGGCAAGTAGTTTGTTCGCCACAACTTCACTGGCTCTGCGCATCAATGAATCACGATCCGTAATCAGATCGGCAATCTGGCTTACCTCCAGATTCTCGAAGCCGCAGGGATTGATATTGGCAAAGGGCGATAGATCCATGTCGACATTCAGACTCAGACCATGGTAGCTCCACCCATTCTTGATGCGTAATCCCAAGGCCGCCATCTTAGCATCATTCACGTACACCCCAGGGGCATTTACCTGGGTGGCAGCGTCGATCCCAAATTCCTGCAATGATGCAATAAGCGCCCGCTCGATGAGGTCAACCAAATCCCTGACACCGATCTTTCTTCGCCTCACGTTGAGCAGGAGGTAGGCTACCAACTGGCCTGGCCCATGATAAGTGACCTGACCCCCTCTATCGATTTGCAGCACCGGGATATTACCCGGATTGAGGATGTGCTCTTCTTTGCCTGCCTGACCCTGGGTATAAATCGGCTTATGACTGAGCAACCAGATCTCGTCAGCACGCGTGCCATCGGCATTCTTTACCAAATACCGCATGGATTTCCATATCGGTTCGTACTCCTGCAGGCCGAGTCGACGAACCAATAATTCGGGGAGCTGTTCCGATGAGGAAGGAGATGCTGCGGCTTGAAACCATTTATAATCGCTTAACAGCACCGAGTAGACTCCCTACAAAACCATCTTTACACTTTCGATGGTTTTTAGATCCAGAAACAGCTTGCGTAATTGATCTTCACCTGTCGCCATAATCGTGACACTGATGGACAGGTAGTTTTGCTGCTTGCTGGGATGTATCTGGATTAGATCGGCTGATATCTTGCCCGCGTGTTTTTCGAGTACGGCAATAACTTTCTGTTCATAGCCTGCAGTCGCCTTGCCGATGACTTTTATAGGATAAGAACAGGGAAACTCGATTCTGGGAGCTTCCTGATTACCTGAATCTTGCTCAGCAGCCATGAAGTAGCTGGTTCAATCCGAGAACAGGTCACTGAAAAATAAGCTTAACCAATCGATGAAGCGCTTTAACATGCCGCCTCGTTCGACTTCTTGCATGGCGATCACATCACCATGATAGAGGATGTCGTTATTGAGTACGACCCTGACGACACCCATGACCTGAGATTTATCCAACGGCGCCCTGATGATTTCATCGACGTCGACGGTAGCAGTCATCGCCTCAGCCTGACCCCGGGGGATAGTGATATAAACTTCTTCGCTAATACCCAAGTCGACAGCATTTTGCTTGCCGGAGAAAACCGGTACATTGGTAAGAATTTGATTGGCATCGTACAACTTGTGGGTTTCGAAATATCGAAAACCATAAGTGAGCAGCTTTTGGGTCTGGATCGCACGCGCCTCTTCGCTCGCCGTACCCATGACTACAGAAATCAGACGCATACCATCGCGTTCGGCTGATGCTACCAGACAATAGCCTGCAGCATCTGTCCAACCCGTTTTCATGCCGTCGACGTTGCGATCACGAAATAACAGCGTATTTCGATTCGATTGCCGTATATCGTTATAGGTGAACTCTCGCTCCGCATAGATAGGATAGTATTGCCCGTGCCTTGTAATGGTCGCTCTTGCCAAGATAGCCAAGTCACGGGCGGACATGGTGTTGTAGTACAACTCGGTATCGAGACCGCTGGAATTCATGAAGAAGGAAGAAGTCAGTCCCAATACTTCACTGTACTGATTCATCATGTCGGCGAATGCCTCTTCGCTACCCGCAATGTGCTCGGCGATGGCGACGCTGGCATCGTTGCCAGATTGAATAATGATGCCTCTCAGCAAATCCCCGACGCTGACCCGGGTATTGACTCCAACGAACATCTTCGAGCCTTCCATGCGCCAGGCTTTTTCGCTGATATGAACTTCGTCATCGAGACGCAGGTTGCCTGAGAGTATTTCTTCCACCGCAATATATGCTGTCATGATCTTCGTCAAACTCGCCGGCGGCAACGCCTCATCGGCGTTTTCCTCGACGATGATATGGCCGGTTTTCGCATCGAGCAAAATGTAACTGGTAGCAGCAATCTCTGGCGCCCGCGGAATAATCGCCGCCGCGGCGAGAAGTAAATTAGTTGAGAAAATCGCCAGCAAGGCGAGTACCAGGCAGATGATCATACGCCAGGGGCGAGTCATGAAATGCATGAATTCGATCTTTAATAACATAAAGAAATCCGTCCAGGGAGCCTCTGATTATAAAAAATTAATGTCGAAACGGGAAGTGAGGAATCAAATGTGACATCAATCAGCGAGAGCCGATTACTCGGACACAGTGTACGGACTTCCCAAGTTTGCAGCAACTACACTTTGGCTAATATGCCTGATTTCACCCGGGTCAGTCACCGGCCCCACCCGTACACGATGTAGTACGCCGTTGGTCTGGCTCTCGACCGAGCGAATTATCACCGGCTTATCGGTTAGCTGGCGCAATTGCCGGGAAAGTTCCCGCGCCCTGCCCAGGTCTGAAAAGGCACCAACCTGTATATATTTTCCAACCCTGGCGGGGGCTGGTAGTGACTGGGAAACTGAGCCCGCTGCGCGAGCCGAAGATCTGTCTAGCGCCCTGCCGTCGGCAATAATGGCATCAAGCCGCACCCTGGCCGTGCCGCGATCGGCATAACCCAATTTGAGCGCGGCGGCGTAAGACAGATCGATGAGCCGGTTGCCGTGAAACGGGCCCCTGTCGTTTACCCGCACGATGATGCTTCTATTATTATCCAGGTTGGTAACCCGCAGGAAGCTCGGTATGGGCAGGGATTTGTGCGCCGCCGAGGCCTGGTACATATCGAACACTTCACCATTAGAAGTTTTATGGCCATGAAACTTCTCGCCATACCAGGAGGCGATTCCTCTCTCGCTATAACCTGCCTCAGTGCCGAGCACATGATAGGTCTTGCCTAGCACCGTGTAGGGGCTCCGGTTGCCAGCCATGGTTCGTTGCAGTGGCTGGGGAATAACCTCTGCAATCTCCGCCACCCTCAGATTGGCGGAGGGGGCTCTGTCCTGCTGGATGCTGTAGCGACTACTGCCAGCTCCCGAAGAGGGGTTGGGTGTAGAGCTACAGGCCGCAATCGAACCGAAAACGGCTATAAGCGAGATGACTCTCAGTATGGCTTTAAACATGGTTAGCCTATGGCGCGGTGGCAGACTGTCGTTTTGGAAAATGCTTGGGAAGATAACTAAATAACGTCCAATTCACTGATATTTTTAACTTTTTCACGGCAACAATCAGGTTCATACAGCCGTCGCCACAGCATCTTCTGCCTCCATCACCTGATTTCTTCTAATTTAACTAATGTTTTCAGTGAGTTAACGAAGCTTAAACCGACTTCCGGTTTGAATCGACATGAGTAGACCAAAGCCTATGAAGAGCGTGACTATAGAGGTGCCACCCCTGCTCATTAAGGGCAGCGGCACGCCAATAACCGGCAGCAAGCCCGACACCATGGCCATATTTACAAAAACATAGAGGAAAAACGTCAGCGTGATACTGCCCGCCAATAGCCTACTGAATATGTCCTCCGCACAATAGGCGATGTAGCAGCCCCGAACCAGCACAAATAAATAGAGGCTGATGAGGAATAGAATACCTAACAGGCCGAATTCTTCGGCTAGTACGGCAAGAATGAAATCGGTATTACTCTCGGGAATGAAATCCAGGTGAGACTGCGCCCCCAACGTGTAGCCCTTGCCATAAATGCCCCCGGATCCAATAGCGATCTGTGATTGGATGATATTGTAGCCGGCGCCGGTAGGATCGCGGTAAGGGTTGAAAAAAGTCAGAATTCTATTCTTCTGGTGCTCCTGCGCCAGGAACAGATACCAGGCCGGCGACACCATTAACAGCGTCAGGGTGCCCCCGATGATTATGCGCCAGCGAATGCCAGCCAGCAAAACCACGAAGATGCCCGACATAGCTACCATGATGGCAGTGCCAGCATCGTTCTGGACGATGATGAGAGCCGTCGGCACTAGAATCATAACGGCAGACCAAAACATGTGCTTGAAACTGGGAGGCAGTGGGCGACTGGCCAGGTACCAGGCAACCAACATGGGAACTACAAATTTCATCAGCTCTGACGGTTGAAAGCTGGGCAATCCTGGAAGATCCAGCCAGCTCTTGGCGCCATTGGCTTCCACCCCGATCAGTAAAACAACACCCAGCAGCGCAATTCCCCCTGCATACATGGAGGGCGCCCAGCTTCGGAAAAAATGGACATTGAACTGAGCCACGATAAACATAACGACGATACCTACTATCATCGTCAGAGCCTGGCGCTGGACTACCTCTTGGTCGCGACCGCTGGCACTGAAGAGGATAAATAACCCGAAAGCGCAGAGCAGGAGCAAGCCGACCAGCAAGGGGGGATCGGTGTGTATGCGGCGCCAAAAAGACCGGGATTTAACAGCCACCGAAGCAAGACCACTGAACTGCCGCATGAAATCTTTATCGGCCATCGACCTGGCTGATCAAGGTGTTTGCTGCCGAACGCATGGCGGCAAAATCAATTTGCAGAATATCCAGTAAATATGTGTCGATGACTTGTTTGGCGATGGGACCGGCGACGCTGCTGCCATGTTCACCATTTTCCACGAATACGGCGACCGCGATCTGCGGTGAAATCTGGACGTTCTCAGTCGGGGCGAAGGCGATAAAGAGACCGTGATCCTTGTTTAAATCCGATACTACGATATCTGTACTCTGTAATATTTTCTGACTGATACCCACCACCTGTGCCGAGCCTGACTTGCCTGCCATCTTGTAAGACATGTCGCGATCCGCCATCGCGATTGCTTCGTAGGCAGTGCCATTGTCTCTGAAGGCGTTGGAATACGGTCGATGTACCACCATCGTCATCGCCTCTTCCATGTAGCGCCAGTAGTCAGGGTCATTCAGCATTACATCGGGCACGGCGTTTCCAATATCTGCCTCGAACGCTTGTCCTTCAATTTCTTTAAGCATGCGGGGCTGTACCACTTTACCTTTAGTTGCAATTATCGAAACAGCTGTCGCCAACTGCAGCGGCGTCGCCCACATATAGCCCTGTCCAATCGAAGAATTTATGGTATCACCGGGATACCAGGGCTCACCACGGCTAGCCATCTTCCACTCGCGGGAAGGCAAAACACCGGTGCGGGCATAAGAGATGTCCAGCGCAAAATTTTCGCCAAACCCAAATTGAGACATGAACTGGTGGATGGTGTCGATGCCCATACGATTGCCCAGGGCATAGAAGAAAGTATCGCAGGATTGATATATGGCCTTCTGCAAATTCGTATGGCCGTGGCCGCCGCCGATTGTGGTGCGAAGGGTATAATCGCCCCACCGGTACGAAACCCCTGGCAGTCTGAAATAGCCAGGATCTTCAATAGTGAATTCATAGTCTACCAGGCCATTATGGAGACCACTTAAACCCAGGAATGGTTTAATTGTTGACCCCGGCGGATAGGGGTTGGTGCTGCGATCGAACAGCGGTGTATTAATTTCATCAGTGACCAACACCTTGTAATCCCTGCTGCTTATACCAGTAACAAATAAATTAGGATCGAAGCCGGGTTTACTGACCATTGCCAGTATGCCTCCGGTCGTTGGATCGATGGCGACGATGGCGCCACGAAATTCCCCCAGGGCCCGTTCTGCTACAATCTGTAATCGGCTATCCATATGCAAGGTAATATTCTTGCCCGCCACAGAATCGCTTCGATCCAGCGTTCCCATAACCTGGCCCCGGTTATTTTTTTCCACAATTTCATAACCGACGGTTCCATGCAGCAGTTCTTCGTAAGTTCTTTCGATGCCGGTCTTGCCAATATAGTTGGTGCCACCATAATTCTCACGATCGGCATCGCTCATGCCTTCCAATTCGTCACGGTTTATTTCAGACACGTAACCAACTGAATGTGCAGTTCGTGCAGCTAGTGGATAGCGTCGAACGAATTGATGCTCGATAGCGATGCCTGGCAATTTGTGGCTATTTACCGCGATTCGAGATTTTTCCCCCTCTGATAACACATAACGCAGCGGCACCGATGAAAATGGCACACGATTACGGAGCATCCTGTTATTGAATTGCTCTACATCATCTTCGTTAAGCCTGATCAGGGTACTGAGATAATTCAGAGTAGCGTCCATGTCTTCAACCCGTTCGCGAATCACAGTCAGATTGAATATGGGCTGGTTATCCGCTAACAGTTCTCCGTTGCGATCAAAGATGAGACCGCGGGCAGGCGGGATATACTGGGAATGAATACGATTGTTATCAGAGCGGGCCGAAAAATAGTCATGTTGGAATACTTGCAGATTCACCAATTTGGCGATCAGCGCTCCGAAAAGCAAGGCGATTAAAACAGCCGCTACGGCCAGGCGCCGGTCGAACAGGACCCGTTCCGCTTCATGGTCTTTTAGTTGCCATTTAGCTGTCATAGTGCGAATAGATTTCGGTAGTAGTTCAAATTACCCGGCCTTGCTGATTAAGGTAATCGGCTTGAGAAAAACCCGCTAAAGTCTGTTTAGGGCCAGATTTAGACAATCGGCGAGAAAAATAGTTTAGATCAGTATAAAACCAGCATTCTAGCGCACTATTGGATAATTTTTTAGCAAGTAGGTCGAATTTTCACGAGCGGGGCCTACGAAATGGACGGATCGGGTCCATGACGGATAATCTATTTACGGTGGTAGGGGTGACCCTTCAGCACGCAGGAGGCTCGATACAATTGCTCGACAAGCAGTATTCTGACAAGAGGATGAGGAAATGTTAACTCTGACAATGACCAGCTCTCATCGGCCCGTGCTCGGCACTGCCCACTTAAACCGTCCGGGCCACCGACAAGAAAACTGAGATTCCTCGCTTGCAGTTTCATTTCGTCGAGGCGTTGCGCCAGGCTTGCGGTGTCCAGGGTCTTGCCCTTGACGCCCAGAGCTACGAGGAAATCATCCCTGTGCACATGTGCCAGCAGTGCCTCGCCTTCTTTCTCCACACATTGATTAATAGTCCTGGATTTGCTGCGGCATTCCAAAGCAACTTCGGCAATTGAAAATCCCAACTCCCTCGATATGCGTTTCTCATATTCTGCGATTCCCTGCTGCACCCATTGCGGCATCCTGGTGCCCACTGCAATCAGCCGAACTTTCATGCAGGATGGTTCTCGACTCGTTTTTCTCCGGCTGTTTCTGCAGCGGATTTATCTAAACTAAAATTCCATAATTCTTCCAGGTTGTACAGTGCACGAACCGGAGCCGTCATAATGTGTACAACCACGTCTCCCAGATCGACCAATACCCATTCAGCCTGCAGGCGGCCCTCTACTCCAATGATTTTCACATCCGACTCTCTCGCTCTCTTCACGGTGGAATCGGCGAGAGCTTTTATGTGCATATTTGAGGTCCCCGTTACGATCACCATGAAATCAGTAATCGAGGTGAGTTTCGAGACACCTATACAGCGAATGGATTGCCCTTTCATGTCTTCCAGGGCATCGACGACGAGGGCGGATACTCTTTTACTTTTCAACCGGTTTACCTTTATTAATTTCTGTTTGGTTAATTTTTGTTGCGTTCACTATTTGGCGTAAAGATTATTAGATCTGATGTAGTCGATTACATTCTCATCCAGCATTGCTGACATATCTACATTCATCGCCAGCAACTTCCTGACCTTGGTCGAGGAAATATCAAAGCTAAAATCATCGAGGACCATGATCCTGCCACTATCGGTGTGGAATAATTCCTCAGTCGAAGCTACCAGGCTGTGTTCGAATTCAGGCGCCGCAATGACATCCTCCGAGATCATGATACCGGGTCTGGCCAACACCAAAAAGTGGCATAGTTCCAGGAGCTGGTGCCACCTGTGCCACTGTGGAATCGTATTGAATGAATCGACTCCCAGTACCAGCACCAGTGCACAGTCGCCTGCGTTTGTCTTTAGTATTGCCAGGGTATCGACCATATATGAGATGCCGGTTCTGTCGATCTCTATTGGATCGACCCGAATTCCGGGTTCGTTACGAATAGCTAACTCGATCATGTGCAGACGATGCTGTGGGCCAATCTTTGCCGGGCGTCGATGATTCGGAGTCTGACAGGGGATCATCCTTAGCTCATCCAGTGCCAGTTTCCGTAGCGCGCATCGTGCGGCTTCCACGTGCCCGTTATGTACGGGATCGAACATACCGCCAAGCACGCCAATTCGATAGCTCATTTTCGGATGTGGCCGTCTCCAAGCACGACATATTTCTGCGAGGTGAGACCTTCCAGCCCAACCGGTCCCCGTGCATGCAACTTGTCCGTCGAAATGCCGATCTCTGCACCCAGTCCATATTCGAAACCGTCTGCAAATCGTGTGGATACATTGACCATGACCGAACTGGAGTCTACTTCGCGCAGGAATCGCTGGGCGCGACTTATGTCCTGGGTCATGATGGAGTCTGTGTGCTTGGAACTATACCGATTAATATGGGTGATAGCCTCATCGAGGCCAGCCACGATTTTTATGGACAAGATGGGTGCCAGGTATTCGGCAGCCCAATCTTCTTCAGTAGCGGCTAATGCGGCCGCGACGATTTTCCGGGTTTTCTCACAGCCCCTCAACTCGACGCCAAGCTCCAGATATTTGTTCGCAAGTCCAGGCAAAAACTCATCGGCTACGGAATCCGCAAGCAATAGAGATTCCAATGTGCAGCAGGTGCCATAGCGTTGAGTCTTGGCATTAATCGCGACCGCTGTGGCTTTTTCCAGATCGGCACCGTCATCGACATAGAGATGACAGTTACCATCGAGATGTTTAATCACCGGCACCTTTGCCTCAATACTCACTCGCTCAATCAGTCCCTTGCCACCACGGGGGATAATGACGTCGACAAATTCAGCCATAGTGATAAGTTTGCCCACCGCATCCCGGTCAGTTCTATCCAAAACCTGGACCACGTGTTTACTCAGCCCTGCTTGTTCCAGGCCAACGGCGATACAGGCGGCGATAGCCTGATTGGAGTGAATCGCTTCCGAGCCACCTCGCAAGATCGTTGCGTTGCCGGACTTCAGACAGAGACTGGCAGCCTCGCAGGTCACATTAGGTCGAGACTCATAGATAATCCCCACCACGCCAAGAGGGACCCGCATTCGACCCACCTGGATGCCGCTGGGGCGGTACTTCATATCTGAAATTTCACCCACGGGATCGGGCAGTGCAGCGACCTGGTGCAAGCCTTCTATCATGGCGCCGATGCGCGCAGGTGTCAGCTCCAGCCTGTCCATTAGCGCGTCGGCCAGCCCCTTGTCTGTACCCGCCTGAAGATCCAGTCGATTTGCCGCCAGCAAGTCCTCGCGGCTGGCGTCAACGGCGTCGGCGATAGCTATCAGCGCCGAGTTCTTCGCGGCCGTGCTCGCCTTACCGATTTCCCAGGAGGCGGTACGGGCCTGCGCACCCAATTCAAGCATGTATTGTTCAATATCAGTCATCTTCTATCTGTTCTACCTGATACAGCTAGCCAGCATGCATCTCGGCTCCACTCATCAAGCCCAGTAACCCAGGTCTCCACAGGCCTTGAAAGGGGATCGCTGGTGCTGGGGTCTGAATAAAGAAGTCGCGGATTATACCTCAATTCCACCGCAAACGAGCCTTCTGATGGACAGATGGTGATCCTTGCCATTATGCTCAAGGGGTCGATTAAGGGTGAAAACACATGGATAACACGCAAGAACTGACAGAAACTCAACTTAAGGCGACCGTACGTCAGGCCCTGATACCTATTTCCGTTTTGGTCTTCTTGCTGTCTCTATCCGTCTATTTGTTTGGTGAAGATTCGAGTTATGGCCCGAACCAGATCGCCCTGTGTGTCGGCACCATCGCTGCCGCCCTGGTGGGTTGGAAAAACGGACAAGACTGGAAACAGCTCGAAAGCGCTATGGTCTCCGGCATTACCATCGCCATCAAACCGATTATGATTTTATTCAGCGTCGGCTTGCTGATCGGCAGCTGGATTCTGTCGGGCACCGTGCCAACGATGATCTACTACAGCCTGTTGATGCTCGACCCCTCCATCTTTTATGCTGCCAGTTGTATTATCTGCGGCCTGATCGCACTGAGCATTGGCAGCTCCTGGACCGTAGCCGGCACGGTTGGCATTGCTCTGATCGGTGCTGCCGCCGGCATGGGTGTGTCGATCGAGGTGACCGCCGGCGCCATAATCTCCGGCTCCTATTTCGGTGACAAGATGTCGCCGCTGTCTGAAACCACGAATCTGGCACCCGCCGTCGCCGGCACCGATTTGTTTTCACACATCGGCCACATGGTCTGGACCACCTTCCCTAGCATCATTGTTGCCCTGATCCTGTACACCATCATCGGTTTTAATATTGACAACAGTGCCAGTGCCGATGATCTGACGATTACAATGAGACTGATAACGGAAAATTTTACGATCAATCCCCTGATGCTGCTGCCGATCGTTGCATTGTTGGTAATGGCGCGGAAAAAAATGCCGCCGGTACCTACGATACTGGTCGGCGCACTCATTGGCATAATTCTGGCGCTGGTATTTCAAAGCAGCGCCATCTTGAGCCTGGCTGGAGACACCCCCAATTTGCTGTTGGGCTTGTTCAAAGGTGTGTGGCAAACCCTGTTTGACGGTTTTGTCCTCAACAGCGGCAATGCCACGCTCGATGACCTGATGACCCGGGGTGGCATGAGTTCCATGCTCAATACCATCTGGCTGGTATTATGCGCGCTGATGTTCGGCGCGGTCATGGAGCACACCGGTTTGCTCCAATGCCTGGTCGACTATGCATTGTCCTTCGTCCACAGCACCGGCAGCCTCATTGCCACCACGGTAGCCACCTGCATAGGCGCCAATCTCATCACCTCCGATCAGTACATCGCCATCGTGCTACCAGGGCGCATGTATAAAATGGAATATCAGATTCGAAATCTGGATCCGAAAAATCTGTCCCGCACACTGGAGGATGCGGGTACAGTGACTTCTCCCCTGGTACCATGGAATACTTGTGGTGCGTATATGAGTGGCACACTCGGTGTCGCTACGTTCGCCTATCTACCGTATTGTTTCTTCAATTTTCTTTGTCCGGTGATGGCGATTATCTACGGCTTTATGAATATCAAAATCGCTCCGGTTCTCACGGAACAAACTGCCTGAGGCGCTACCGGAGAATCTCCCCCGCTTGCCGGGCTTTTAGTACCGCCATAAATTGAATCAAGTAAATGCCGGCGTTCTCCAACAGGAGATCGCCGGTGGTTTTCGTCAGAAGTGTTTCAAGCTGTTCACAGCCGTCTCGATCATGGCGCATCAAAATATCCAGATGGCAATTGTGAAAGTCCCACAGGCGTTGTATTGAGAATCCTCGTTCGTGCAGTTCATGCCAACGGCCCATGGCGAGGACACGCTTGATGAAATTTTCTCGCCGGACGTTATCACCTAAACTGCATTCTTCTTCGCAGGGCAGGCCAGGAAAGTTCTGCATGGTTTTACCAGCATACACGCCAATGCCATCGAGCCCAGGCGCTAATTCACCCCAGACTTTGACTCCCGCCATACCACAACTTGGGGAACCCTGCTTGAAGATGTATCCGCAAAGATTCTGATGCCAGCTTCTTTGCCCGTCCGCACAATTGCCCAGTGCACCGGTGTAGTCAGTGGCGGCGTCATCGATGGCAATGCAACGAATATCATGGGACTGTTTGCGAGTCAGACGAATCGGTGCTCGCGGCACGCCCAGGCCAATATCAATCTCGGGGCAGAAGCTGCGAAATTCGAAATACTCTGCCAGCGTCCCCATAATATGAGAATTGGCCTTGTGTCCACCATCGTAGCGAACCGCTTCACCGAGCAGACAACTGCTAACGCCCACAGTTAACTTCGTGACCCCGGCATTCTCCTTGAATTCACTCATCCGACTGGCTTAGTGATTTCAAGGTGTCGAGATCGAGTTGCTGGCTTAACAGGGCTTCCTTGTCTGCCTTGCCCAGTTGCTTTATGGCGTACTCAATTTTTAATGCTGCCGATCTACTGCCCACGGTGGTCGAGAAGGCGATCGTCAGGGGTTGCTTGCCACGGAGAGATTTTGCGCCTTTGCCCTTGCCGTCAGTATCCCGGTGCTCGGCCAGGCGCCGCGACACATCCGTGGTGATACCGGTGTACAGGCTGCCGTCTCCGCAACGGATCAGGTAGATATACCAGCAGCCCCTGGATTCACTCACGGAGGTAGTTCATCCCGGTGAGAGTCATCTGCTTAGCCTGGAGTAACTATTGCTACCGGTGTTAAGCATTTTGCTCAAGATGCCAGTTGTCATCGCGCAGCACCACCCGACCTTCCCGTTGCAGCTTGATCAGGTGCGCCAGCAGTGTTTTCTTCGCCCAGATAATTAAATGTTCGGCCACATCGTCGTAAACAGACAGTACCAGGCTGTCCAGGTGACAGGCGCCTAGCTTCTCCAGGCGATCGACAACTTTCTGTTCCCGGCGCAGGCGATGGGATATAAGACTTGCCAACTCGGCCTGGGGGTTGTCCATGATATCGCCGTGACCGGGAGCCAGATAACGCAGAGGCAAGGTCTGCAAGTGATGCAGGGAATCGAGATAGGCCTCCATGTCACCGTCCGGTGGTAGAATTACCGAGGTCGTACCCTGCAGTACATGATCACCGGTAAACAGCATTTGCTCGTCCTCCAGCAGGAAGCAAATGTGATTAGAGACATGTCCAGGGCTGTGGATGAGCCGCACCGAATATTCTTCGGTGTCGATGATGTCACCATGATGCCATTCCCGCGCCGGGTGAAACGAGCTGTCATGACCGGAAACACCGGGCGCAGGTAGGCCAACCAGTTCTGCACCTGTTGCCTGCTGCAGACGCGCTGCGCCGGGGGAATGATCTTTGTGGGTATGGGTGACGAAGATATAGTCCAGCTTGGCAGTACCGATGGCCGCCATGAAGCTATCGAACTGTAGCGCATCTTTCGGACCCGGATCCAGCAACGATAGAGAGCGAGTCCCGATCAGGTAGCTGTTGGTGCCAGGACCGGTCATTGCCCCTGGATTACGACCCAGTATTCGCCTGACCGGGACCTGGGTGTCGGCTACCGTGACCGGGACACCCGGCTGAAATTCCACCATCAGCAGATTTCCTTGGATAAAAATCGCATCATAACCTGTCGCCGCAAATGACCAAACAAAAGCCGGATAATAAGTGGAATTTCGATGTGAATCGGGACATAATTGCCCGCCTTGAAAAACCCTTGATTCGACAGCGTCGGCAGGTCGACTGCGGTTTCACAATAAGGGTTCCATCTTAAGCCAGGACCACAGCATTTGCAGCCGATACGTCTGCGAAAATATAACACGCTTGCATCAGAAAACCGGCAGGAAATAAAACATGCACAGGATTCAAACCTTCAATCAGATCGCCACACGGGGTCTGGACAGATTCCCCAAACAGAGCTACAAGGTCGATGCCAAGCTTAGCGAGGCCGAAGCGATCCTGCTGCGCAGCTACAAGATGGACGCGGCTACCATAAATCCCGAATTAAAGGCGGTGGCCCGGGCCGGCGCAGGAACCAATAATGTCCCGGTAGACGCGTGCACGGATCGGGGCGTCGTCGTTTTTAATACGCCTGGCGCCAATGCCAACGCCGTGAAAGAACTGGTGCTATGCGGTCTGCTTTTGGCATCCAGAGGCATCGTGCCGGGAATCGGTTTCGCCAATTCACAGACAGATGTCACCGATTATGCCGAGCTTGCCAAGCTCATGGAGCAGGAAAAAAAACAATTCAAGGGCAGCGAAATCGCAGCTAAGACTCTCGGCGTCATCGGTCTCGGGGCCATTGGCTCACTGGTTGCAGAAATGGCCATCAACCTCGACATGAAAGTGCTGGGCTATGATCCAGCCCTGTCCGTAGAAGCCGCCTGGCGTTTGCCCAGCCAGGTCAAGCGAATCGAGAACATCAGCTCTCTGGTGGCGGGTTCCGATTTCATCTCCCTGCACCTGCCGGTCCTGGATGCCACCCGCAATCTGATCAACAGGGAAGTTTTTGCAGCGATGCGCAGCGGAACCTGTCTGCTCAATTTTGCACGTGACGAGATTGTCGATTCGGAGGCGCTTCTGGAGGCATTGGAAACGGGCAAACTAAGCAAATACGTCAGTGATTTTCCGCGCCCGGAGTTAATGGCTCGCGATGATGTCATCTCCATGCCTCATATTGGCGCCAGCACCAGGGAAGCCGAGGAGAACTGCGCCATCATGGCCGCCGATCAACTCATGGACTTTCTGGAAAATGGTAATACCAGGAATTCCGTAAATTTCCCGAATCTTTACCTGGAACGAGACGCCGATGCTGCCATCGGTACGCGCCTGGCGGTCTGTAACAAAAATGTACCGACCATGCTCGGCCAAATTCTATCCGTATTGGCTGATCAGAATATCAACATCGTGGATATGCTGAACAAGAGCCGGGATCAAATTGCCTACAATCTCATTGACCTCGAATCCGTACCTTCCGATGACACGATTGCGACCATCGCAGGCATTGAAGACGTAATCAAGGTTACCTTGTTGTAGTTTTATTGACGAAGAGAGATTCAAACAATGACGCGAGTTTTTAATTTTGGCGCCGGCCCGGCAATGCTGCCTACAGCAGTTATGGAGAAGGCACAGCAAGAATTTCTGGACTATGACGGCATGGGTGCGTCCATTATCGAGATCAGCCATCGGTCGAAGGAATTCGACGCAATTATCAATGCTACCGATACCTTGCTGATCGAGCTTGCCAGCATCCCTGACAACTACAAAATTCTCTATGTCCACGGTGGCGCACAAATGCAGTTTGCTGCCGTACCACTGAATTTGATCGGGCGTAACTCGGCAAGGAAAGCCGCGTACATTGAATCCGGTAATTTCGCCAAGCTTGCGGCGAAGGAAGCCACCAGATATGGCGAGATATCTACGGTAGCATCGAGTGCAGCCAGCGATTACGACCGCATCCCGGAATTCGACGCGTATACAGTGGACGCCGATACTTCCTATATCCATATCACCAGCAATAATACGCTCTATGGCACTCGCTGGCAGCAATTCCCAGCCACCGGCGATATCCCCCTGGTCGCTGACATGACTTCCGAATTGTTATCCAGAAAGGTAGATATTTCACAGTTTGGCATCATCTATGCCGGCTTGCAGAAGAATCTGGGACCTGCGGGTCTGGCCTGCGTGATTATTCGTGAAGACTTGCTTGAACATGCTCTGGCAGAAACGCCGGGCTTACTCAACTACAAAACCTATGCCGAAAAACACTCACTCGCCAATACCAACAATACATTCGCCATCTATATTATGAAGCTGGTATTGGAGTGGTTACGGGACCAGGGAGGCGTGGAGGCAATCGAATCCCAAAATGACAGCAAGGCCGAGCTGCTTTATGAGGTAATCGACAATTCAGATTTTTACCTAGGAGTGGCACAGAGAGAATATCGTTCGACCATGAATGTGACCTTTAACCTGGCGAACAATGATTTGCTGGATAAGTTTCTGGCGCAGGCACTGGAACACGGATTGTATGCCCTCAAAGGGCATCGCAACGTCGGTGGCGTCAGAGCGTCTATCTACAATGCCATGCCCCGGGTCGGCTGCGAGACACTGGCTAACTTTATGGGCGAGTTTGAAAACAATAACTGCTGATCCAGTATCAATCGATGGCGCAGGAAATCGCGTCCGGGTCTTAAAGCGGTGGGCTTAGCCCAGGGGCCTCATCACACTGGCCCTAACAACTAGATCTTAATAGATAGGTCCTGCCGCATTTACTTGTGGTGGAACCTGGGGTAGTTTTGCCTGCAGGCTTCCTGGTCCCAAATCGATGTGATGGCTTCCACGCGAAAAATAATTCATTGCGACTGCGATTGTTTCTACGCCTCCATAGAGATGCGCGACAATCCAGAACTGCTAGGAAAACCTATAGCCGTAGGCGGCTTGCCGACTCGCCGTGGCGTAGTTGCCACCTGCAACTATGAAGCCCGGAAATTCGGCATTCATTCTGCCATGGCCGCCGCCACTGCCCGCAAACTCTGCCCCGAGTTAATCATTATCCGCCCCGATATGGACAAATACCGACAGGCATCGAGGCAGATTCATGAGATTTTCAAGCGTTATACTTCGGTAATAGAACCGCTGTCACTGGACGAGGCATTTCTGGATGTCAGCGACTGCGAACTGTACCAGGGCAGTGCTACTCTAATCGCTCAAGCGATCCGCGATGAAATTAGAAATAAGGTAAACATCACGGTTTCAGCCGGCATCGCACCCAATAAGTTCCTCGCCAAGATTGCCAGCGACTGGAACAAACCCGATGGTCAATTCGTGATTACACCGGCCCAGATCGATGCCTTCGTGCAGAATCTGGCTGTCAGTAAATTGCACGGTGTCGGAAAAGTCACGGCTGGCAAAATGAAGCGGTTGGGAATTATCACCTGCAACGACCTCAGAAATTTGGATGAGGAAGAATTAAAATTGAAGTTCGGCAGTTTCGGCGAACGCCTGCACCAACTGAGTCAGGGCATCGATGAGCGACCTGTTCTAACCGAAAGAATTCGAAAATCTGTCAGTGTTGAAAACACTTACGCGGCCGATCTTCCAACACTGACAAGCTGCCTGCAGGAATTACCAGACCTTAAGATGCAATTGGAGAAACGACTGGGAAAAATTGGCGATGAGTACCGCATTCACAAACAATTCGTAAAAATAAAATTCCACGACTTCGTACAGACTACGGTAGAAATGGTCGCTGAGACTACAGTGATCGACAACTTTAACAGTTTGTGCGAAGAAGGATTTTCCCGTGGTCAGCGGCCGGTGCGCCTACTCGGCATGGGTGTTAAATTGGTGCCAACGCCACCCGTGGACGCCGAATCCACCAGTTCCGACCAATTGTCATTCACGCTCGATCATGAGGTTTAGCTGAAAATCCAGACGGGGCCGAGGCAAGATTTCTGTCAATTTAGTGGCCGTTCATGCTTAAACTCAGACTCATTGGAGAATGTAGCTATGAGAAATTCGAATTTTACCCTGTCCGCTATTGGCCTGCTGGGCTTAGCCTGTATGGGTGGGCCTGCGTATACTCAGCAAGCTGACTCCCGCGCCGATAATTTCCCCGCAGATTTCCCCTACGCGTCGAAATTCATCGAGGTCAATGGCGCACGCAACGTTGCCCTGATCGAAGGCATTGGCAAATAATCATCCAGGCCAATGAGTAGATATCGCCCACCCCAGAAACCTGGTTCAAAATATATTACTGCCGAAGGCGAGAAAGCCCTGCAGGCGGAGCTGCACCGGCTATGGAAAGTCGAGCGCCCCGTAGTAACCCAATCGGTGTCGGAAGCTGCCGCCATGGGTGATCGTTCAGAGAATGCAGACTACATTTATGGCAAGAAACGACTGCGTGAGATTGACCGACGCGTGAGATACCTGCGTCGGCGTCTGGAAGAATTTACCGTGGTTTCCGAAGCGCCGGATGACATCAGCAAAATCTATTTTGGCGCTCGCGTCACCCTGCAAGGCGATGATGAGGAATTGCTTCGCTATCGACTCGTCGGTCCGGATGAGATAGACCCACAACGGGGTTATATCAGTATAGACGCACCCCTGGGTCGCGCACTTTTGGGAAAACCAATAGACAGCACAATCGAAATCGAGTCACCGGCGGGTCGGAAAAGTTTCTGCGTGCGGGCGATTAAATACTAGGGAGCCTCTGATTTACTATCAAATTTTTTCAATTGTTCTGCAGTGGCTTCGGTCTGAAATCTGGATTTCCACTGTGCATAGGGCATGCCGTAAACAATTCCTCTTGCACTTTCATAGTCAACTTCCAGGCCACGCTCCTTAGCCTCGGCGCTGTACCACTTGGACAGGCAGTTGCGACAAAAACTCGCCAGATTCATCAGATCGATATTCTGAACCTCCGTATGTTCACCGAGATGTTCCAGCAACCTGCGGAAAGTTGCCGCTTCTAACTCCAGTCGTTGCTGGTCATTCATTCATGGTACCTGTGAGCATCAAGCTGCCTCGTGGTTAAAGTTTTCAATATCTTTATGAGCAGATTCATTGCGATGATTTTTGTCTATGGATCTCAGTTGACGTTCGGCGACATCAAATGCATCTCTGATAGCGACGTATAAATCTTCATGGGCGTGATTGTCGTGTTGATCTTGATTGACGCGAACTTCTTTGAACGCGCTATGAATTTCCAGGGTGACGGAATAGACCTTACCCTTGTGGTGATTATTATGTGGCGAATCCAATACAACTCGACCGGTTATGATTTGATCACAGAAACGCTTGAGCTTATGAATACGTTTCTGCACTGCTTCTGTCAATGCATCGGTTTGATCGATGTTATGAAACACCACTTGGAATTCATTAGTCATAAAACACTTTCTCCTTGGTCCGTTCAAAAGATTGCTTGCGCCTAACTAATTGCTTTACTCCTGCTAAATATTATTAGCTCCCTTCGCTATTGAAACTTTGCGTAGCATCAATTTATTCCCCAATTGCCAACCTGGCCTAGGATTGTAAAAATCAGAGCTACTGAGGTCAGCCCAAGGCTGTTCAGCGTCACGGCTTGCATGAACCGCCAGTTTCCCAAGGGTGGAAAAGGCCATACCTGCCCCATTACTTGGTGGCAGCGGCAAATGATTTGATCTGGCGCGTCGGTGTGAAATCCCACAGGAAGTCTGCGGCTGATATCGATTACGGGAAGCAAAAATGAAGGGAAATTGAGTTTGAGGAGAACAGCTAAATACCAAAGTACCTAGCAGGAACGTTTTACACTGCACCGCGTATTGGTTCTGTAACATCTCCTTTCCTTCTACTGCTGAATCTCAGATTACCCCTTTCAGATGCCTTTGTCACCCCTGCTGAAAACACCAGTGCCAGGGTTCATACGCGATGCCTGAAGCGTGATTACGGGGATAACTAAGATAGAAATCGTAAGTCGCGGAATTTTCCATAAGCCACTGAAATGCATCCGTATTTTCAAACTCCACGACCAGGGCATCGCAACCTAAAGTGCCGAGATCGAGGGCCCTTCCCAAATGATGCTCACTGAATCCAGGTGCCGCATTGACGCGCAAAACCTGCTCTATTAATTCGCCTTTTTCGAGCTTTGCTGCGATCAGTTTATGCTGATACTCAACGCTGCGATAGGCGGAAATCAGGAACAGGGAAATCCCGTCGCCGGTGGCGGTGGCCCGCATTAAAGTCCATGATCGCAGGGCCGCAGCCACCAGTTTCTGCGGTCGCTGGTAAAAATCCAGCTCGGTGTCTACCAACTCCTCCGGTTCGGGACAAAGTGTCAGCCCGCAGCGCTGCCCATAGTCCGGGGGTATCCCAAGTTGGGCATGGGACAGGCTCACCCTGTGCTCGAATTGTTGCAGCTTGGATAAATCAGTTTGCAATGGGAATGAACCCCCATCGGGTTTCTATATCGGGTTTAGACGCGAAGGCACGATCGAACTGGTCTTTAGCTCGGCTCAGAGCCATCAATTCTAGCGTGGATAACTATCGAATACTGTCTCAATCCAGCGTTGTTCGTTGATAAAACCACCTCCCCAGGACGCATACATGTCATCCAGTCCCGCGGCGACAATTTCTTCCTTGCTCATGCGCTGCGACTTCATGACGCGAATTGCGGTGGAGGTATCCTTGACTACGTTGTAGAAAGCCAACAGGGAAGCCTTGTCTCCAAGCGGGCCATGGCCCGGAATAACCGCGGTATCATCGCCAATCCAGCTCAGTGCCTTTTCCAGATTGCGAATATAACCCGCTACGGTGCCACCATTCCCCAGGTCGACAAATGGGAATCCACCATTGAAAAAATGATCACCCATGTGGATGACATTGGATCCCGCAAACATGACGACGCTGTCGGTGTCGGTATGACCATCGGCCATATAAATCAGGGTAATTTCCTCACCATTGAAATGGATGCTCACATCATCATCATAAGTAACTACCGGCAAAGCCACCGCCGGAGCATCACCTGCAGCCATCCTGCTACGGACATTCTCATGGGCGACGATGAGACTTTCAGCGCCAAAATCCGCATTACCACCGGTGTGATCACCATGAAAGTGGGTGTTTAACAGGTATTTCGGCACCCGGGCGCCCAGTGCTTCGATCGCGTCCTTGATGCGCCCTGCCAGCGGCGCAAATTGGTCATCGATGATCAAAATGCCATCGGCCCCGGCCGACACACCAATATTGCCACCGGCTCCAATCAACATGGAGACATTCCCTGCTACCGGCACAGTTTGAATGTTAACGTTTGCATAAGGGCCATCCTGCGCCACCGCGGTGACGGCCACAGAAAATGCCATCGCACTTACCATTATTTTTCCCAAGCGTGAAACTTTCATATCGCCTCCTGTCCCCTGTTCCTGATTGCCAGAACAGATCATGCTATGTGGCACTCCGCTATAATGCAAGCGAGCCGCAAATTTTTAGTCACGCCACCTTTGCTGTTAAAGAAAATCTCCAGCGGGTCGACCCGGCTTGCGTGGGTACTGATTAGCGCTAAACCAGTCTTTGCCGACAATGATTAACTAAAATTAGCTAATATTCCGGTTTTTATGTCTAATAGGTCCCCAACAGCATTCGTGGGACTCTGCCATGATTGCCCCCGATATTCGTTTAATGAGGGTTCAGAGTCAGTACGCGTTATGGTTAAACTTCCAGTTATAGTTGGGTTCGGTGGCATCAACGCCGCCGGACGTAGTTCCGGGCACAACGGCTATCGGCGCATGATCATCGATGCCCTGTCTGCGGCCGAAGCGAATCAAATCAGGGCGAGCCTGGCTGCACTTACCGGCCAGTTGCATAAACGGGGATCTGACTGGATCGACGCCACCGGAGAGATTGTTGATCTCCAGGCGTACATAAGCAGCCATGGCACTGAGTTGGAGCGGCGCTCGCTCATTCGCGCTGTAGAAACAAATCTGTTTGATCCGGATCACCTGCTGTTTCACAAAAAGGCCAGCCTGGCGAACACCAACGGTGCGGCGTTTCAATTTGAGTTGGCGAAGAAACAGCTGCCCCACCCGCTTCCCAGCGGCTGGTCAATGAACCAGGAAGGCACTAGCGGTGAAGGGAAAATCAGTATCAGCGCCAGCGAAAACCTGGATGTATTATTGCGAAGTTATCGCTCGGCCAAAGTGAATAGCGCCGGGCAACTGCCCACGGGCTTCGATCCGGCCACCCTGTATCAGTCAAGAAATCACCCTCGCGGGCTACAGCTGACGGTATTTGCCGCCTCAGATGCCATCAACTCACTGGGAATCGATTGGGAAACTATTAGACAAAGCGTCGCTCCAGATCAGATCAGTGTCTATGCCGGCAGCGGCATGAGTCAGCTGGATTACAATGGCAACGGTGGCATGATGCAAGCCAGGTTGTTAGGCCGGAAGGTTACCTCCAAGCAATTGCCATTAGGCTACGCAGAAATGCCAGCAGACTTTATCAATGCCTACTTGCTGGGTAATTTAGGCACAACCGGCACCAACATCGCGGCCTGCGCAACATTTCTATATAACCTGCGCCAGGGCATTCGAGATATCCAATCCGGGTCCCACCGGGTGGTTATTGTTGGCACCAGCGAAGCCCCATTAGTACCGGAAATCTTCGATGGATTCACCACCATGGGGGCCCTGGCAGACGATGCCTCACTGTGCAAGCTGGACCATGTAAAGCACGGTGAGTTACCGAATTTTCGCCGCGCCTGCAGACCCTTCGGTTATAACGCGGGGTTCACTCTCGCCGAGTCGGCGCAGTTTATTGTTCTTTTTGACGATGACCTGGCACTGGATCTCGGCGCCAATATATTTGGCGCTGTCAATGAGGTATTTATTAATGCCGACGGGCACAAAAAATCAATCGCCAGCCCGGGACTGGGCAATTATATCTCCCTGGCCAAGGCGGCCGCTGCCACCAGTAATATCATCGGTGAAGAGGGTTTAAGGCGACGCAGCTACGTGCAATCGCACGGCACCGGCACCTTACAAAATCGGCTGACCGAATCCCAGATCATCAGCGAAATTGCAAAAACCTTTGGCATCGAGCGGTGGCCGGTCGCGGCGATTAAAGCTTATGTGGGCCATTCCCTTGCTTCGTCGGCGGGAGACCAACTGGCCGCCAGCCTCGGGGTTTGGGCGGATGGTTTTATACCCGGCATATTGACCGTCGATGAGATCGCAGACGATGTATTCACCGATAATGTGGAGTTCCTGCTGCAACACAAGGAGGTCGGTGCCAAGGGTATGGATGCGGTGGTAATAAATTCCAAGGGCTTTGGCGGCAATAATGCCAGCGCCTCAATTCTTGCACCCCACGTCGTTGAAAAGATGCTACGGAAACGGCATGGTGCCGCGAGGATAAAGAAATACAAGGCATGCAATGCATCGGTCACTGAAAATGCAGCGGCCTACGAAGGTTCCGCCAACGCAGGAGTGAATTCCACAATCTACAAATTCGATCATCACGTCATGGGCCGTGAATCGATCGACCTCTCGAGGATGGCAATTAACATCAGCGGCATCGATCCAGCCGTCGATCTAAAGCTTAGCAATAGCTACGAAGATATGTGTGATTGAGTTTAATCCGGGTATAGCGCCAGAGTGCTCGATTATATCGGCTAGGTCACCTCGATCGGATGTTGTTCGGCGATGCGTTTTTTCCAATTCTCGGGTCCGGTCTGGTGCACGGATGTGCCATTAACGTCAACTGCCACGGTAACCGGCATTGATTCTACCTCAAACTCGTGAATAGCCTCCATCCCCAAATCTTCGAATGCAACGACCCTGGCTTTACGGATTGCTTTTGATACCAGGTAAGCGGCTCCGCCAACTGCCATCAAATAGACTACCCTGTGTTTCTTTATTGCATCAATTCCCTGCTTCCCTCTTTCTGCCTTACCTATCATTCCAATAAGACCGGTTTTCCCCAGCAATGCATCCGTGAACTTATCCATACGTGTCGCTGTGGTTGGCCCGGCCGGGCCAATTACTTCGTCTCTCACCGGATCGACAGGACCCACGTAGTAAATGAACTTGTTATCAAAATCCACCCCGTCCGGCAGACCTTCTCCCTTATCCAGCATGCTTAACAACCGCCTGTGGGCAGCATCACGCCCAGTCAGCATCTTGCCGGATAGCAGCAGGGTCTCACCTGGCTCCCAAGTCGCGATATCTTCACGGGTCAGGGTGTCCAAATTGACCTTGCGGGCCCTCGGCCCAACGTCCCAGCTAATCACCGGCCACTGATCCAGGCTTGGCGGTGTCAGTTNTGCCACACCACTACCATCGAGGCTGAAATGGGCATGGCGGGTAGCCGCGCAATTTGGAATCATNGCCACCGGCAGGGACGCCGCATGGGTTGGAAAATCCATAATCTTTACATCCAGCACCGTGGTCAGCCCACCGAGGCCCTGGGCACCGATACCGAGTGCGTTGACTCTATCCATGATTTCCAGTCGCAATTCTTCGACCCTGGTGGCGGCGCCACGCGCCCTGAGTTCATGGATATCGATAGGTTGCATCAGCGCTTCCTTGGCGAGCACTGCTGCCTTCTCGGCAGTACCACCAATGCCTATTCCGAGGATACCCGGCGGACACCAGCCAGCACCCATTGTCGGCAAGGTGCGTTCAACCCAATCTGCAACGCTGTCACTGGGATTCAACATCACCAGTTTCGCCTTGTTCTCTGAGCCTCCGCCTTTCGCTGCCAGTTTCACTTCGAGGGTGCTGCCGGCAACGAGTTCTGTATGAATCACCGCTGGTGTATTGTCACCGGTATTCTTTCTTGCTCCGGCAGGATCGGCAAGAATCGAAGGCCGCAATATATTGTCCGGCAGCAGGTAGGCTTGCCTCACCCCGGCATTAACCATATCGTTGAGGGTCATATCACCCTCCCATTGCACATCCATGCCCACCTTCAAGTATACGGTAACGATACCGGTATCCTGGCAGATAGGTCGTTGGCCTTCGGCGCACATTCTGGAATTGATCAAAATCTGAGCCATCGCATCCTTGGCAGCGACAGATTCTTCTTTCTCGTAGGCTTCATACACCGCCTTCACGAAATCGATTGGGTGATAATAGGAAATAAATTGCAGCGCGTCGGCGACACTTTGAATTACATGGTCGTTGCGGATTAGTGTCATGATCGGGCAAACCTCTTAAGCATTACAGCAGTCACTATTCTATCACTATGTCGACCCCGATTTTAGGTAGCTTGCTGTTGATCTTGATCAAGAGGCATACGATGGAATTTTTTTATGCTGCGAGTAAGTGCCTGTACCTTGAAACATAGAGAGGAGATCACGTGCTTACTGTAGATGAAATTATGACTAGCGATGTTTTGACACTGCAAGCCGATGAGCCAATTTTCAAAGGTCTCGCATTGATGGCAGAGCATAATATTCGGCATGTTCCGGTTGTGAACAAGCTCCATCTATTGAAGGGGATTGTGAGTCATCGAGATATCCTGCGCGCCAACCTTTCCAGTTTAAGCAATGAGGAGCTGAAATCCCGAGCAGATATCGAAACAATTCCAATCGAAAGTATTATGAGCAAACACGTTTGTGCCGCATCACCGAAGGATAGTTTGCTCAGCGTGGGAAGGATATTACAGCGGGAGAAATTCGGCTGCGTGCCGATAGTGGACGATGGTATCCTGGTGGGCATCGTAACGGACACAGACTATGTCTCGGTGGCAATTACACTGATCGAAGCAATGGAAGATTTCGAAGATGCCGTAGAAAACGGTGACATTGAGGCTCCCGAGGAAGAAGACATCTTGCTAGCCGAGAGTCTAGACAGCCTCTGATTATCGAATCGATCCCAATTAAGTGGTGTTCATTCCCGCCACAGAACCATCCTCAGTCGGCAAAGGCTTGTCTGCGCTCTTGTCACGCTTATTGAACCATGAGCCCAGTGCGAAGCCGGTGGCGGCCCACACTGCGGCCAGGCCTGCGCCAATGGCCGCCATCGCCGCTATACCAAACCCTATCCCATCGGTGAGCAAGGCAAACGCCGAGGACCAGACCGCATCGCCGCCACGATAGATAACCACATCCACCACCGGCTTGGCCTTGAAACGGCTCTCCTGGGATATGCAAGTGAAGAGCATCTCCCGGGCGGGGCGGGTTATGCCATAATTCCCTGCCTGTCTGGCTACCTGCAGTGCCAGCAACACCGTAAGGATCGGGGCGAATGCCAGCACTAACAAGGCAGCACACATGAAGGCGGGCACCAGCGCCAGCGTAATTGGCATGCCCAAGCGTGTGGTAAGCCTGCTGGTAGCAAAAAATCCGAGTGCAAAGGTGAGAACATTCACCACCAGGGCGAGATTAGCCAGTATCTGCGTGCGCTGATCCCGATCGAAGGCACGCAGTAAATTGGTCTGTTCAAAATAGGCGAATGAACTGATCGCGGTGTACAGCAAGATAAACACTGCAATTCCAATCAGAAAGGGGCTACTAAAAAATTGTTTAAATCCCTCTAGCGGATTGCCCCCAATTTTTAGCGTAGAGGGATCGACGGCAAGCTTGCCATTATCGAGCTCCACCCGCTTCAGGTGCTGCAAATAGAAAATAATGGGAAGCGGGATCAGCATGATCAACGCCGCAGCGGGCATCAATACGTTGGCGCCCACAGTTTGGGCCACGATGGAAGCGATTAACGGGCCCAGGATTGCGCCGGCACTGGCGCCGACAGTAATAATGCCAAATAGCCGCTTGGACTGCTCTCGGCTGAAGAGGTCAGCCATAAAACTCCAGAATACCGACAGGTGAAACAAGCTGAACAGACTCACCCACAGATAGAACCCCTTATCCAGCAACACGGGATCGCTAATCAGGGAACCGCCAAGAAAGAAGCTGATAAAACTCAGGGAAAAAAACCCGTAGACGGCCGGTACCAGGTATCTGAACTTAATCCTGGAAACCGCCGCGCCGTAAATCGCGACTACAACCAGGCTCAGGAAGAACTGGATATTCCATAGTACGCTGATTTCGGTATTGCTCCAGTCGCTGGCCATGGCATCACGGACCGGCCTCAGCATGTAGTATGCAGCCATGAGAATGAACACAGCGAGGAACGACAGCACAACCGATTTCAGTTCTTTCTGCTCAATTAGCGCCGCAGACTTTATCAGTGCTGCCCAGGACGATTGTTCGTTGATGGAGGAATTACTCATGGTGGCTGTGGGACTTCTCTATACCAGTAAATAATGTCTACATTATCCGCATTACTCTACATTTGTTAGGCTAAAATACTATGGAGCCTACGACTAAAGCAGAGTCAGCAGGAAGTCTTTCGCCGCGTTTATTTTCTTGGCGAGATAATCAGAACCACCCCTGTCGGGATGCAGCTTCTGCATCAGCGAGCGGTACGCCTTGATGATCTGGTTCCGGTTCGGCGCTGCATCCAGGCCCAATATTTCTATGGCCAATTCTTTGGTCATGACCGATTCATCAGCATTCCCGGATTTGCCAAATTTCTTGCCGGTGTGTTCACGCCAGTTCGGGTGCATTCTATCGATATAGGCTTCCAGCACCTGGCTGGAATCATGATCGCCACTACACTCCTCGCTCAAGTCCAGCAATTGGTTGAGGGAAAGCGTCGAGAGTTTTTTCTGTGCCTGGATCCCTTGCAGAATTTTGCCGTCCATATCACCACTGCCGTGTTGCAGTTCCATTTCCAGAAATTTCGTCCGAATAGTTGAAGATTGGCCGGATTCCCTGGGTCTTGCCGATGCCACGCGGCTCTTGAGTATCTGCCACATTGGCAACAGCCGCAACAAAGTGGGTAGCATGCGCAGCATAAAGGTCGCCGCCGCACCTATGGGAGCGAGGATAAACTGAACCGGTAACCTCCCCATAACAATCAATGCACCAATAACCAGAAATGCCGCCGTAATAAAAAGCATGATCCGGTTCTGTCTCGAAGTGAGCTTAAAACGCTGAGTCACCGCCATGACCACGTAATAAGCTATCACGGGAAGCACCAGCAGTAGCAGCAGTCGAAGAATCATGAGGTTAATTTAAGCAAAGATGGCCGTTACTTCAATTATTGTTTCAATTTAGATATCAATTACCAATTTGATTGCTATTCCAATTGTTGTTCCAATAATTTCACAGTCTTGTGAGATTTTTTACTGAAGTCCGCTAGCGCCTTCAAGCCACCTGCCGCATAGATGGCAACTGCTTTTAACAGGTCCTGCAATTGATCGGCGCTGGCAGCATCAAACTGGCAATAGGCCCCGCCGGAGAGCCTGCACATCTCCAGGTAGGCCTGGCGGGCTATGGGGTCACCCCGCTCCTGAAACATAAACAGGCGAATATTCAACAAGCCGAGCTTGCCGGCTAGTTGAGCCAGGATATCTATATTCTCTTCCATAGCGTCGCCTATGTAGACAACACACTTGATCTTGTTTCGATCATTCTCCGTGATCACATGTCGCAGCAATCTCTGCAGTTGGGTGGCACCGGCCTGGCAAGTTATTCCGGTCATCGTATTCAGCAAGGCATCGGGGCTGGATTGCCAGGAGCTGCTGTAAAACTCTCCAAACCCCCGGAAATAACAGAGCTGAACTTGCAGCCCACCGAGGGATTGAGCGCTGATGAACATTTCAGTCTGCAGTTGGCTCGCCGTGTCCCAGGTAGCCTGTCTGCTGGCAGTAGCATCCAACGCAAAAACCAAGCGGGCACCGCCGGGGCTGACAGGCATTTTCGCAACTTTCTGCAAGAAATTTTGCACGTCATCCCTGCTCGAGACCAGGGCTTTAGCTTTCGCCTTCTTGTTTAGCTGCGTGGCTTTTTGAGATTTAAACAAGTCTTTCATGATCAGCCGGTTTACGAATTTAAGATCTGCATCGATGCAAAATCAGCATAGCCTATGTCTTGTGGCAGCGGCAACCGTCGGACGAAAACCCTGAGCCTGCCTGGCTAGCTGGTAATCGCCCGGCACTACAGCAAATACAGGAAAGGCCAAGGTGGTCTACCGCCCGATCAATCAGACCAAGCACACTTTCGCTTGCCAGATGCTCACGAATTACATTTCCAAGGATTGGATTATCAGTCAGTTGGGTCACCGTGACTACACGATGCTGTTGAAGCATTACGGCAAATTTATCCCCGATGACACACCACTTTTAGCTGACATAGTAGGTCAGCAGTTAGGCCTGGACTTCGACAAATTAAATGCTGAAATAGCCCACCAGATGCCCATGGAAAAGCCCAAGAGCATTAAGCGATTGATTTATAAAATATATTTTGGTGCGGACGGGGAGACTTGAACTCCCACACCTTGCGATACTAGAACCTAAATCTAGCGCGTCTACCAATTCCGCCACGTCCGCAACTGGAGCTGAAACCCGTTAAGAGGGCGCGTATTATACCTGAACCCGGTGTTTTGCCAAGCGCGGTTGAAACCAGCTCTTATTCCTCTGTTATTGCCCCAAAAAGCCACGGTATACTTGCGGCTTCACCCACATACACGCTGTAAGGATCCCACTATGTCGCACCTGGAAATTACTCAGAACAACGCCATTGCCACCCTCACCATGAATCGCCCCGAAGCGCGCAATGCCTTGAGCATGGAGATGCGCTCACAACTCTGTGATGCTCTGCATGACATCGAAACAGATGATTCTGTGCGCTGCGTCATCCTCAAGGGCGCCGGGGAGCACTTCATGGCGGGTGGTGATATCAAGGGCATGGGCGAATCCGTCAAGCAATCCCCGCTGGAGATTCGCAAGCAATTCATGTTGCGTATTCACGATCTGCATCCGATCATGTTCGCCATGCGGCGTATGCCCAAACCGATTATTGCCAGCTGCCAGGGTGCCGCCGCCGGAGCTGGCGTAAGCATGGCTCTAGCCTGCGATCTGGTGATCGCATCTGAGGATGCATTCTTCACCCTGGCCTACTGCAAGATCGGCACCAGTCCCGATGGTTCTTCTTCATTCCATCTGCCCAGAACCGTGGGCATCAAGAAGGCCATGGAAATTGCCCTGTTGGGGGACCGCTTCGATGCCCAGGCGGCGAAAGACATGGGGATGATAAATTTTGTCGTCAAGACCGAAGAGCTACAAGCAGAAACCCAAAAACTGGCAAGCCGTCTTGCCAGCGGCCCCACCCATGTGTATGGCAACACCAAGGCACTTTTTTACCGTTCACTGGAGAGCGAATTTGAATCACAGCTACAGGCGGAAGCGGAGTACTTTAGCGACTGCGCCTCACGGGCAGATTTTCGAGAGGGGGTTACTGCATTCATCGAAAAACGGCAACCGCAGTTTACAGGGAAATAATGGAAGGAGGTCAAGGTACGGCTAGGGCGCACGGGGAAACGAAATCAATTGAGTCTGGGGCTGGAGAGCCTGATATTTATCTAAATACCACTACCCTGGGCATTTATACTGCGCTGTAACGACCTGATGCTTTCCTGTATCCGCAACAGGCTTTCGTTGACCTGTTGCCGGTTCGCATTCACAGACTCCATCGATTCTTCGATGTATTCCAAGCGACCAAGCAGACCCAGCACATTAACGTCGCCACTATTAAGTGACTGCCGGATACTCTCCATGTCTGCGCGAAGTCCTTGCAACTCCTGTACATCGACATTCAAATTCGCCATGGATCGCGTCAATTGGTCAAAATCTGTGGTGATCGAGTTAATTCTCGTATCACTCACCGTCAGGGAACGATTGGTGTTGGCGATCTGTGCACTATTGTTCGCCGCCACCTCGTCCTGACCCTCATTTACCAGTGCCAATTTTACCAATGACGACTGGGTATCTTCCAGCGCGCGATTGATAACTCGACGCGCAGCCCACAGCTTGTCGATTTCGGTAAAATTGAAATCCATGCGCTCGATCATGTTCAAGGCAGAATCTTCGGCGCTGTCACCTGCCAGCGACAGGCGCCTCTCCAAATCGCTGATCCGCAGATCGGCCTGCCGCAAGTCAAACTGGTATTCACCATACAGGTAATAGCCACCATAGCCCGCACCCAGCATCGCCAGGGTAAGTAGGGTGAGCATGACGCGCACTTGCCAGGTGCTTACTTTCACTTTCTCCGTGTAGTAAGTGCCTCGCACGATTTCCTGCTGCTGGGCCTTCTTATTAGTCAGGTGCGAGTCCACGTCATCGCGATCCGGCACCATCGGTGGAAGATTACCTAATTCGTCGTTTTCACTCATAGCGGGGCATTATCCTAGAAATCCGCTATGCATACCATCCCTGGCCGTGGATGGCGAACTGCTCAGACCAATGTTAAGATGCCTCCAGATTACCTGATTGACGATCTTGCAGTGTTGGCAGGTACAACAAAAAAACTACATCAAACCACCTGGGGGTCCCTGCTATGGAATTGGAAAATTTCCTCGCCTTTCTTTTTCGCTGGATACACTTTTTCGCTGGAGTTACTTGGATCGGCATCCTTTACTATTTTAACTTCATCCAGACCGAGTTTTTCAAGGAGACAGATGCCGCGACCAAATCAGCTGCCATATCCAAGTTGGTCCCCAGGGCGCTCTGGTGGTTCCGCTACGGCGCGCTGCTTACATTCCTTTCCGGACTAGCGTTGGCTGCCCCCCTCGGCGCTGCAATTAATTACTACCTGATGCTGGCCATGGTAATGGGCACCTTGATGTTTCTTAACGTTTGGCTGATTATCTGGCCGGCTCAGAAAATCGTCATAGCCTCAACAAATCAAGTCCTGGCAGGTGGCGAAGCCGATCCAGCTGCGGCGGGTTGCCTCGCAAAAGCCGGGCTGGCCTCGAGAACCAACACCCTGTTCTCGCTGCCCATGCTGTTCTTCATGGGCGCCTCGGCTCACTTAAGTGGCATCGGTCGAATACCCATGTCGTCCGAGAGTGGCACCAGTGAGCTGGCAATCATCCTCACCCTGGCGATTGTTCTCGCCCTGGAGTTCAATGCCATCAAAGGTAAAACCGGACCCATGACCAGCGTTGCCGGTGTAATTCACAGCGGTATCGGCCTCGGCGCCGTGCTACTCCTGATCGTGGAATTCCTATAGAACCCCGCATCTAATTCCAGCAACAAAAAAAGGCAGAACTTTTCAGTTCTGCCTTTCTTTTTCCCAATGGAAATCGCACTTCTACCAGTATGCAAAATCGGCCGCCAGATAGAGGATTAGTTCTTCCTGGCAAGGCGGTTTGTGAAGCCAAAGCGCAATGTATAAACCCTACATGAGCATCGGAACTCGCAAACCAACGCCGCCAGGGAGGACTAAGACCTCTCTGGCGGCCGATTTTTACATCATGCCGGGCATTCCGCCCATACCACCCATATCTGGCATTGCACCACCACCTGCACCCTTCTCTTCAGGTTTCTCGGTAACCATAGCCTCGGTAGTAATCATCAACCCAGCTACGGAACCCGCCGCCTGAATCGCAGCTCTGGTGACCTTGGCCGGGTCAAGAATGCCCATATTGATCATGTCCCCGTATTCGCCGGTGGCTGCGTTGAAGCCGTAATTGCCTTTGCCCTTCATGACTTTATCAAGCACCACAGAAGCCTCTTCACCCGCATTGGCAACGATTTGCCGAAGCGGCGTGGTCACGGCTCTGAGCAACAGGGCGATACCGACATCCTGGTCTTCGTTCTCGCCTTTCAGGCTTTTAAGTTTTTGCAATGCGCGAACCAGGGCGACACCGCCACCAGGTACGACACCCTCTTCTACTGCGGCACGGGTTGAATGTAGTGCATCTTCAACACGGGCTTTCTTTTCTTTCATTTCGATCTCGGTACCGGCACCGACCTTGATTACGGCAACGCCGCCTGCCAGCTTGGCAACACGTTCCTGTAGTTTTTCACGATCGTAGTCTGAAGATGTTTCTTCGATCTGTGCACGAATCTGGGACACTCGACCCCCAATGGTCTTGCTGTCACCGGCACCGTCGATGATAGTAGTATTCTCCTTGCTGATCTGCACTCGCTTGGCCGAACCGAGGTCGTCGATTGTCGCCCCTTCCAGATTCAGGCCAACTTCTTCCGAAATCACGGTGCCACCGGTGAGGATGGCTATGTCTTCTAGCATGGCTTTTCTGCGATCACCAAAACCCGGCGCCTTAACTGCGGCAACCTTGACGATGCCACGCATGTTATTAACAACCAACGTCGCCAGGGCCTCACCTTCTACATCTTCGGCGATGACCAGCAGCGGCCGACCTGCCTTCGCTACACCTTCCAGCAAGCCCAGCATATCGCGGATGTTGGAAATTTTCTTGTCCACCAGAAGCACGAGGGGATTTTCCAGGTCGGCACTCATGCTGTCCTGGTTGTTGATGAAGTAGGCCGACAGATAACCACGATCGAACTGCATACCTTCGACGATGTCCAGCTCATTCTCGAGACCGGAACCATCTTCCACGGTAATAACACCTTCCTTGCCCACTTTATTCATGGCTTTAGCAATGATTTCGCCCACTTGTTCATCGGCATTGGCTGAAATCGTGCCAACTTGCGCGATGGCCACTGGATCGGTACATGGGGTAGCCAGCTTTTCAATCTCCACCACCATGGCGGCTACTGCTCTATCTACGCCACGCTTCAGATCCATCGGGTTCATGCCTGCGGCAACTGCCTTCAAACCTTCGTTGAGAATTGACTGGGTCAGGACTGTCGCAGTAGTCGTACCATCGCCTGCCGCATCAGAAGTCTGGGAAGCAACTTCCTTAACCATCTGTGCACCCATGTTTTCGAATTTGTCTTCCAGTTCAATTTCTTTCGCTACTGAAACGCCGTCCTTGGTCACGGTTGGTGCGCCGAAGGACTTGTCGAGTATTACATTGCGGCCCTTCGGACCCAGGGTTATTCTTACTGCGTCAGCAAGGACATTTACGCCCTTAATTAATTTTTGGCGCGCTGCATCGCCGAATTTTATTTCTTTAGCCATTTTAAATGATTCCTGTCTTGTCTGTGATTGTGTTCTCGAACGGTGGATCCCCGCGGGGATCGCCTAGGATTCGATAACACCAAAAATTTCGCTTTCGCTTAGAATTAGCAACTCATCATCACCAATCTTGACCGTGTTGCTGGAATATTTACCGAAAACGACGGTATCACCCACTTTCAGGTCAACTGGCTGAATATTCCCATTCTCCTGGCGCTTGCCTGGTCCCACAGCAATAACTTCACCCTGCGCTGGTTTCTCAGCGGCCGAGCCTGGCAATACGATGCCCCCTGTGCTGGTTGTTTCTTCTTCCATGCGTCGTACCACGACACGATCTTGTAAAGGCCGGATTTTCATTACTTTTCACTCCCAAATCAAAAGATTTGATTAATAGAATTGAACCAAATGTCCACTCCACCCCGGTGGCGGTGTGACCATCCTCTAAACTACCAATCTGTAGCTGCAGCCACCGATTGCCCGGTATTCCACAGCAAATTAGTTGATGTGGAGCATAATGGGGATAGTCTGAGATTTTTCAATGGCTTAAAGGCCATTTACACTCGATTTTTCGAGGATTTGCGGCGAAATTCAGTATCTCATTGATTTTATTAGATTTATGGATTTTATTATTTTAAGCTAAGCAAGCTTATCACGGTCATCGTCGCTTGGCTCGGAGCTGGCAGGAATTACCTCGGATTCTTCAGAATACTCACCCTCGTAAGTATTAGTTCCGCTGCCAGACCAGAAGGTGAAGGTACTGCCACCCTGGGCTGCACCGAGGGTCCTGACCAGGCCGGAATTTATAATCTTGCGGGCAAGCATTCTTCTTATGGGGCCGGTAAGCAACATGAAACCTATCGTGTCCGTTATGAAACCAGGAGTCAGCAACAGCGCGCCGGCACCGGCCAGCATCATCCCTTCGACGATTTCCTGGGCAGGTAGTTCTCCCGATTGCAGGCGCTGATTGGCTCGCAACAACGTAGACAGCCCCTGGCGTTTCAAAATCTGCACACCAATCACGGCTGTAGCCACTACCAGACCCACCGTCGGCAGTCCGCCGATGCGATCGCTGACTTCGAACAGCAGCAGCATCTCTATCAAAGGCACCGCAATGAAAAATAGAAAAAGAAAACGCACTAGCGGCTCCGGATGGATTTGTAATGTCTACATTTTATCATGATAATCCCCGATTTCGCTCTACCCAGAACCAGTCGGGGTTACGGATTGACTTCAAAGGAAAGAATTTGGTTGATCGTGCACCAGATACCGCACGGGAAGGTTGCGAGTTACGGTCAGGTTGCCAGAATGGCCGATCTACCCGGCTATGCGCGTTATGTAGGCTATGTCATGAAGACACTGCCCAGTGACACCCGGTTGCCCTGGTACAGGGTGGTGAATTCACAGGGAAAGATTTCTTTTCCGCCAGGGACGAGTCAGTACCTGAGGCAGAAATCACTACTCGAAGAAGAAGGTATCGTATTCATAGATGGTCGGTTCTCTATGGGTCAATATCGGTGGCAGTTACGCTAGGCGGCCGCCAATTACATCGACGCAGTGGAATCGCTTGCCTCATCGACTGCCACTACAGACTCCCTGCCAGGATCGTTCCATGGCGCTACTTTGAACAGCAACAACATGCCCGGTACCGCGCACAGCATACAAAGATAGAAGAACGACGTATAGCCAATCGCCTCGATGATAAAGCCGGCACTGGCACTTGCTACGGTTCGAGGCAGAACGGTGATGGCGGTCAGCAGTGAAAGCTGGGTTGCGGCGAATGCGGGAGAGGTAGAACGGGCAATAAAAGCGACGAAGGCAACGGTACCCAGGCCCACACCCACATATTCCAGGGTCATGACAATAGCCAGCAGCGAGGTGTTGGCCCCTGCTTCAGACAATACGGAGAAACCAAATATAGTGCCGATTTGAACGATGCCAAATAACCACAGGGCACGATTGATGCCCAGCTTCAACATCCAGATACCCCCCAGAATACCCCCCACAACCGCCCCCCAAAGACCCGCATTCTTGGCTACCAGGCCTATGGTGGTGAGTGTAAAACCAAGATCGATCAGGAACGGCGTTTGTAGTGCCACCGCCATGTTGTCTCCCAATTTATAGAAGAACATGAAGGCCAATATCAGGCCAGCGCCGCGCCAATTATTACGTTGAATGAAATCCTTGAACGGCTCAACCACAGCGTCCTTTAAAGTTTTAGGCGCCAGGGAACTCTGACGCTCGGCAAACATGAGCGTGGAGCTAATGCCAATCAGCATAAACGCCGCGATAATCAGAAAAACCAGGTCCCAATCGAAACGGTCCGCCAGAATCAGACCAAGTGCACCTGGCACCAGACCAGAAATACGAAAAGCTTGGACATGAATGGTAGTCCCCAGGCCAAGCTCATTATCTGTCAGCAGTTCACGCCTGAAAGCGTCGATCACGACATCCTGGCTGGCACTGAAAAAAGCCACGATTCCGCAGACAGCCGCGGCCAGCCAAATAGCTTCCAGCGGTTGCAGGAATCCCAGTACTCCAATCGTAAACAACAACGAAACCTGGGTTAACAGCATCCAGCCGGTACGTCTGCCCAGAACAGGCGGCATATACCGGTCCATGAATGGCGCCCAGAGGAACTTCCAGCTGTAGGGCAACAGGATCAAAGAAAACAGGCCGATGGTAGCGAGATCCACCGCTTCTGTTCGTAACCAGGCTGGTACCAGCTGCGCCAGAACATAGTAAGGAAAGCCCGAAGAAAGCCCGATGAACACGCAAGTGAGCATCTTCAAACTGAAAATACTTTGCGCTAGGCTGGGCTGTTCGCCGGCTTGATCCTGCATCGAAGCTTGGTCCTTGAAATTAAATGAGTGGAAGGGTCACTAATCTCGAAAATTATTGAATTGTAGGGGCTTATCCATATTGGCATCTTTCAACAGCGTCATTATTTTTTGCAAATCATCTCGCTTCTTGCCACTGACGCGTAATTTCTCACCCTGAATCGCAGTCTGCACCTTGATCTTTGTGGCTTTCACCATCTTAACAATCTCGCGTGCAGTTTCTGACTCGATTCCTTGTTGCACCTTAACCAGCATGGTCGCTTTCTGACCGCTTGTAAGCACCTCACCATCGAGTAGACTTTTAGTGTCTATACCCCGCTTCACCAATTTGGCTCGCAGAATCTCCATCATTTGTCTGACCTGAAAATCGACTTCCGCACTCACCTGGATATCCTCGGAGGCAGAGAGTTCAAACGAGGCGTCGATGCCTTTAAAATCAAACCGCGTCCCCACTTCGCGATTGGACTGATCGAGCGCATTATTTAGCTCGTGCATATCTACTTCTGAAACAATATCGAATGAAGGCATCGTCCTTATTTACTCCTGCTGCGAACTCAGCAAATTGAATTATCGAATACTCATGGGGTCAGTCTATCACCACCGTATGCCTAACTTAATAGCGATACCTCAAACTCAGCCTGGTTACGGCCGCAATAATAAGTACAAGATAGTGTTTAGGCTATCGTATAATTCCGACTGTCCTAAATAGTGAGTTCCGCTCACAAATCCATTTATACTGCGCTAATCCATGTGTCGCGACGGTTTCAAACCGATGAACAGAATAGTAGAGAGCATTCCTTTTGATTAGTTCTAAACATCTTCTGCTGCTGGCCATGCTGATCGTACTGGCGATGATCAGTTTTTTGCTGTCCCTGCTTAGCGGCAGCGTCGATCTATCTTTAGCACAATTGTTCGGGGAATTATTCCAGCCTCAGAATGACTTGCCGGCGCAGGTATTGCGTGAGATTAGGATTCCTCGCGCACTGGCAGCGTTTACTACCGGTGGTCTGTTAGCACTGGCGGGAGTAATTATGCAGGTGTTGCTGCGCAATCCCCTGGCGGACCCTTATATACTCGGCATATCAGGTGGTGCAGCCGTTGGCGCCTTATCGGCGATACTACTGGGGCTAGGGCTCTGGTGGATGTCAAATGCTGCCTTCGCCGGCGCCTTGCTGTCCGTGGTGCTGGTGTTTGGCATCGCCAACAAGTTTGGCAGATGGTCGGTAACACGCTTGCTGCTGACCGGTGTGGTCATCTCCGCCGGCTGGGGCGCAGTGATCAATATCTTGTTAACCACCAGCTCGAGTAACAATGTGCAGAGTATGTTGTTCTGGCTAATGGGAGATCTGAGTCAGAGCAGGGTCGGATTCAGTCATCTCGCAGTTCTGCTGGTCGGGGTCGCGGGAGGACTGTATGTTAGCCGCTCCCTCAATGTTCTGGTTCGAGGTGAATTGGTGGCTGCAAGCCTTGGGGTGAATATTAAAGCGATGCGACTGCTGCTTTACCTGTCGGCATCGTTACTCACTGCTACCGCTGTTACGATTGCTGGCTCCGTTGGCTTCGTCGGCCTGGTCATACCTCACATGTTAAGACTGTTAGGCGCACGGGATCATCGCTTGCTGCTGCCCTGCTCGGTATTACTGGGCGGGAGTTTTTTGGTGGTAGCAGACGCCCTGGCAAGGACAATCATCTCCCCCCAGCAATTGCCCGTCGGAGTAGTGACGGCGATCATAGGCGTTCCCTCGTTTCTAGTCATCTTACGAAGCAGCATCAAAAAATAGCCATGGCAATTCTCGAATTGAACTCATTGTCCCTGCGCATCGGCACTACCCAGGTTTGTACCGAATTGGATATGCGACTGCACGAGGATCAACGCTGGGGCCTGTTGGGTAAGAACGGTGTTGGCAAGACCACCCTACTGCACGCACTGATCGGCCTAGTGCCCGTGCAATCCGGGGAGATACTAATCCGCGGCAGAATACTCGGGAATATTCCGCGGCAGGAGCTTGCGGCGGGTGTTGGTATCCTTTTTCAACACGGCATCAGCGAGTTACCTGCTACGGTGATGGAAACCGTGCTTCTAGGCCGGCATCCTCACGTGCAGTCATTGCTAAGAGATGAGCCTGCGGATCTTAAAATCGCCCGCGATGCGCTGCAAGACCTCAAGCTAAGCAAATTGGCTGAACGTCAGGTCGACACCCTTTCCGGAGGTGAACGCCAGCGCCTGGCCTTGGCCATGTTGATCGCACAAACGCCGGATTTATTCCTGATGGATGAGCCCAACAATCATCTCGACCTTGCCTTTCAGGTGGAACTGCTGTGCCTGCTGGATCGAAAATTGAAACAGCACGCTTCGGCCTTGCTAATGGCTACACACGATATCAACCTGGCGGCGCGGTTCTGCGAGTATATAATTCTGTTAATGGGTAACGGCGAGTTTATAAAAGGGCCCACTGAAGAAGTGCTCACGCCAAACAATTTATCGCAAGCGTTTGACTGTGAAATAGGCTCTATTGTGGGTCAGGGTCGGACTTTTTTCTATCCGCAATGAGGCCAGAGATGAACGGCTGGAATTCGGATTAGAATTAACGACGAATACAAAGGGTAGAAAACTTACAGCGACAGATGCCGTATATCTGCCAACACCTTCACCAGGTAAGTTGAAAATAAGCCACCGTCGACACCGTTCAGCGCCTTATGGTCATAAGACAAGGTCAGTGGCAGCATTTTCCTCGGCTTGAATTCACCATCGATAAAGACCGGCTTTATCACGGTTTTTGCCACTCCGAGAATCGCTACCTCCGGCGCGTTTATGATCGGAATAAATCCGGTGCCACCTATTGCCCCAAGACTCGAAATTGTGAAACAGGCTCCCTGCATATCATATCGAGAGAGCTTTCGCTGTTTCGCCTTATCCGTCAGTTCGATAAGCTCGGCAGCGAGTTGCCAGATGGTTTTTTTATCTGCATTCCTTATCACCGGTACCACCAGCCCAGACTCCGTCGCCACGGCTACGCCAATATGGACATACTTTTTTTGAATCGTGTATTCACCAGAAGAATGCAGTGAAACATTGAATTGCGGATACTCGATCAAGGCCTTGGCACAAGCCTTCAGCAGGAACGGCAAAAACGTTAACTTGATGCCTTTGCGCTCAGACTCTGGTTTCAACTCCGCCCTGAAATCTTCCAATTCAGTCACATTGGCCTCATTGAACTGGGCAACATGGGGGATGGTAGTCCAGTTTCGCTGCATGATTACAGCCGTGAGTTTGTGAATCTTGCTGCGGGGAAGCTCCTCGATCTCTCCAAATTGGCTGAAATCGATATCCGCAACCGGAGCGACCCCAAGGCCCGCCCCTGCTGCTGTGTTCAATCTGGTCTTCACGAATTCATGCAGGTCTTCCTTGATTATTCTGGATTTTGCGCCACTACCAGAGACCTGATGTAGGTCCACGCCCAACTCTCTGGCCAGCTTCCTCACCGCCGGTCCGGCGTAGATTCGATCGGATCGATCTACCCTCGCCTCGGCTTCGGGCCTGTTTCCAGAACTACTCGACCGACTCTGTAATGGTGCTGCTGTGGCAGGTGATTGCTGTGACCCGGTTGCGGGCTTGTCTACTTTCCCAACTACCACTTGGGCTGGTTCCGTCGCCTTCGCCCCGTCTCGCTGGGTAGTCGGAGTGGCAGCTTTCGTCAACAGCTGCAGGATGGCTGACCCGGTTGTAACTTTATCGCCTACCACCAGCAACAGAGATTCCACTATTCCTGCCTCCGGAGATGGCACTTCCATCGCCGCCTTATCAGATTCTAGCGTAATCAAAGCTTGATCGATGGCGATATTCTCACCGGCATTCACATGCACTTCGATTACCTCAACCTCATCATCGGTGCCAAGATCGGGTACTTCGATGGTGATAGCAGAAGCATTCGCTGTTGCCGCGGCCCCGGTTTCCGGCGCAGCGGCGGCTTTCTCCTGCTGCATTTCTTTCCCGGTCTCTGTCACATCGACGCTGCTCTCTTCCTCTGCCATTGGCGCTGCGCTTGCCGCCTTTTCGTTGTCCTCGACTTCCAGGGTCAGCATCTCGTGTCCCGCTGTTACCTGATCACCAAGATTTACCGCGATGCTTTTCACCACACCGGCCATGGGCGCAGGTATTTCCATCGCCGCCTTGTCGCTTTCGAGAACCAGTAAGGACTCATTCTCCGCCACCAATTGACCCACAGACACCAATAGTTCGATGACCTCTACTTCCGTGGCATCACCCAAATCCGGCACTGTAATATTTTCTATAGACACCGCAGCTCGCTCCCAGGGCATGACGTTTCGATTAGTTTTCTCATACCTGAAACCCGGAGGCTACTGCGCCAGCGGATTCGCTTTATCCTGATTTATGCCTGATTTCTTCATGTAATCTGTAATGACTTTGGTGGCAAGCAATTGCCGCGACTGCAGCTCGGTCAGGGCCGCCAGAACAATAAACTTACTATCAACTTCGAAGAAGTGCCGCAATTTTTCACGACTATCGCTGCGGCCGAAGCCGTCCGTTCCTAACACTCTATAGGAGTCTGGCACATATTCACGGATCTGGTCAGAATAGGCTTTCATATAGTCGGTGGTAGCGATTACGGGTCCTTGCTGCATGGCCAATTGCCGGGTAACAAAGGGGACAACTGATTTTTTGCCGGGATGGAGCATGTTATCTCGCGTAATGGCCAGGGCTTCTCTGCGTAATTCGTTGAAGCTGGTGACACTCCAGACGTCAACCGCCACCTCAAAATCCTCACGCAGTGTCTGCGCCGCCTGCCTTACTTCCCTCAATATAGTGCCACTTCCCAGTAATCGAACCCGCATATCCGATTCGACTTTTTTGCCCTTCTTTTTCACCTTATACTCGGTCGCGCCGCCGTCCTCGAGTAAATACATGCCTTTCAGAATATCTTCTTCGCTGCCTTTGGGAAGTGCGCCATGGCGATAATTTTCATTCATGGTAGTAATGTAATAGAAAACAGACTCCATGTTTTCGTACATTCTTCGCATACCCTCCTGCACAATAACCGCCAACTCATAGGCGTAAGTCGGATCATAGCTCACACAATTTGGAATCGCGGATGCCAACATATGACTGTGGCCATCCTGATGTTGTAGCCCCTCGCCGTTGAGGGTAGTCCGTCCTGCGGTAGCGCCTATGAGGAAACCCCGGGCCTGGGAATCACCAGCGGCCCAGCAAAGATCTCCGACTCGCTGAAACCCAAACATGGAGTAGTAAATATAGAACGGTATTAATGGATAATTATTAACACTGTATGAGGTCGCGGCAGCCAGCCAGGCCGAAAATGCACCGGCCTCGGTAATGCCTTCTTCCAGCATTTGCCCCTTCTTGTCTTCGCGATAAAACATGATCTGGTTGGAGTCAGCCGGATCATAGAGTTGTCCCACTGATGAGTAGATGCCTAATTGCCTGAACATGCCTTCCATGCCAAATGTTCTTGCCTCATCCGGCACTATGGGCACTATGCGCTCGCCAATTTCCTTATCTTTGCAAAGGCTGGACAACATTCTCACGAAAGCCATGGTGGTCGACAATTCTTTCTCGCCACTGCTCTTGATTTGAATTTTAAAGACATCCAGGGACGGAGTTTTGAGCGCGTAAGTCTCGGCGCGTCGCTGCGGCACCGCAGCGCCCAGTGATTCCCGCATGCTGCGCATATATCTGAGTTCCAGGCTATTCTTTGGCGGGCAGTAATATGGTACTTTTTCAAGTTCCTTATCCTTGATGGGAATGCCGAAGCGATCGCGGAATTTCTTCAGGGCCTCGATATCCAATTTCTTAACGGTATGGGTAGCATTTTTTGCCTCGGCGGCGCCACCGAAAGCATATCCTTTCACCGTCTTTGCCAGTATCACCGTGGGTTTGCCATTGGCTTTGGTGGCTTCGGTATAGGCAGCATAGACCTTGTATGGATCATGGCCACCACGATTAAGCGCCATGACAGCGTCATCAGACAAATGCTCGACCATCTTCAATAATTCAGGACTCTTGCCAAAGAAATGTTCTCGGGTGTACGCACCCCCACGACTGACGTAATTTTGATACTCGCCGTCCACCACTTCGTCCATGCGCTGCTGCAACAAACCTTCCTTGTCAGCCGCAAATAGTGCGTCCCAATGCCGACCCCATATTACTTTGATTACATTCCAGCCAGCGCCTCGAAATATTCCTTCCAGTTCCTGAATGATCTTTCCATTTCCTCGCACCGGACCATCCAGTCTTTGCAGGTTGCAGTTAATTACAAATATCAAATTATCCAGGCCTTCTCGGCCAGCCTTGCCGATCGCTCCCAGTGATTCAGGCTCATCCATCTCCCCATCACCGAGGAAGGCCCAGACCCTGCGATTGGAATTATCGAGCAATTCCCTGTTACTGAGATACTTCATTACATGGGCCTGGTAGATAGCCTGTATAGGTCCAAGGCCCATGGAAACCGTCGGGAACTGCCAATAATCCGGCATCAACCAGGGATGGGGGTAGGAGGAAAGCCCGTTGCCATCTACTTCCTGACGAAAATTGTCCATCTGCTGTTCGCTGATACGACCTTCCAGATAGGATCGAGCATAGATGCCCGGGGACGAGTGTCCCTGAAAATAAATTAGATCGCCCTCGCTTTCGTCACTGGGTCCCTGGAAAAAATAGTTGAAGCCGACATCGTAGAGGGTCGCCGCTGAAGAAAATGTGGAAATGTGTCCACCCAGGTTTGGATTATGTTTGTTCGCACGCATCACCATGGCCAGCGCATTCCAGCGAATGATGCCGCGAATCTTTCGATCCATGAACATATCACCCGGCATGCGTTCTTCATTTGAAGAAGATATGGTATTACGGTAGGGAGTATTTACAGACGCGTGACGGGAGTTTGGGTCCGTCCTGGTGGCCTTTTCCGAGAGCCGGGCAATAAGATAATGGGCCCGTCCTGCCCCCTCCTCGGCGATCACCGAACGCAGAGCATCGAGCCACTCCCTGGTTTCTTCGGGATTCGCATCATTGTACTGTGTCATCGAGTATTCCCTTGCCATCCCAGGATCACTGGCACTAGGTGTAAATAGTGTAATTAATTTACAATTCGAGGCGCATATTAGCCTAAATCGCCGATTTATTCCATGATCGAGTGATTGTTATGTAATTTTACTACACAATTATGAATTAACCTTAACGCCCGAAATATTCCATATTATTCGTTATTTTACAACATGTTATACGCAAGTTAGAAACGCCTGTAATGCCGTTTCAGGCAGCAAAAAACTGCCAAAATTGGTCAAAAATACAAAATCGCTGATGTAGCCGAAATATTGTCATCTTCTGGCCTCTAAAAGAGGCTGCCAGCAGCATAAAACCAAGCCCTAGGCGTAGACGGTGAATATCGCGAGCAAAATTAACCAGACCGCCTGACTGCGCTCAAGCAATGCCAGCAGCGCTTGAATCCGAGCTACCTTTTGCAGTCGCTCACGGGTTTTCGAATTTCCCCCCGCATCTGCCTCAGACATATCAGGACCGACCATGCCTGACAGGGCACAGCTGGCATAGCCATACAACAAGTCTACCGAACTGGTTTCTACACCGGCACTCCAAAAGGATTTCTTGAGATTTTCGAAGCAGCGAACAAAATTTCCTATGAGAGAGAAGGTAATAGCAAGAAGACGCATCGGCATCCATTCCAGTAGCCAGATTACATTAGTTATGAGTGTGATTTCTGCCTCCTGCTTGCATTCCCGCTCGTCAGCTTTCTGCCTTGCCGCCGATTCTATCTGCAAGTCCCGAAGCTGATAACTAACATAGCAAAATATAATACCTATCGGTCCACCAACTATGTACCAGAAGAACATAACAAACATTTTTTCAAAACTGCGATAGACTAACTGCTTGCTGAAATACTCGCTCAGAGCTTCTTCATCGTCAATTTTCAAAGCTTCTGGCATTGCCAATTCCTGCTTCAAATATAGCGTGCAGGCTTGAATATCTTCTGCCTTCCATTTTTCCAGAAATTCCCTGGCGAGTTTGCCCGGTTGAATCCTGTCAAAAGCGACTAATAGCACCAGAATGTGAACCAGCATAGTCGGCAAGCCATACAATTGTCCCGCCACCAGGTACAAGATGACACCCAGGGCGAACAGAGGAATTAAATAAGTCAAACTTGTGCCGAGCACCCATCTCGTAGATGGGTGCCTTGAAATTTTAGTAGACAGGTTTGCCATTTGGCATCGAAATCGAAAAAACCAGCTATCGTCAAAGCGATCGAAGTCTTTTAACCAGAGGTAGTTGATAATAAGACAAATCAGGATAACGAGGAATTTCATTGCTTAGCCCATCATTTCGCAATTAAGCGCAGTGTATTGCTATTGCTGATTTATAGCGAACCCAATCAAAACAAGGGCCCGGATCGGTCTTGCGCCCGGGAGCAACATCGCTGTGCCCCACAATCCTGTCCGAATTCAAACATGTATATTCGCCAATAAGCAAATTAGTAACCAATATCAGCGAGTCATACTGTGCCGCGGTAAAATCTTCGAAGTCAGTTCCCTCCAATTCAATCCCTATTGCATAGTCATTACAATTCGGCAAACCCGCATAGAAGGATTCACCAGCGTGCCATGCTCGTAGATTGAATGGTACATATTGAGTCACCTTGCCAACACGATCGATGCATAGATGAGACGATACTCTTAACTCGGCAATATCGAGAAAATAGGGGTGCTTATCCCTATCGAGTTTGTTACAAAAAAGCTGGTCGATACACCCGGTATTGTATTCCCCAGGGGGTAAACTGATATTGTGAATGATCAACAGGTCGGGCTCGATCCCCGCGGGTCTTTCATCTTTATTAGGCGAGTCGACTAATCTGGCGCCTGTTAAGAAATTATTTTCGATCGAAAATAGCATTACCGCAAGTCACGCCGAGGTTTAGAACATTACTGCGGCGGCATTCTACCATATAACAGCGCGATGGACTGCTTGGACTCCACCCACTCCACTGTGCGAGTATCACGATTAATGCGATAAGAAACATGATCCCACGCCACTGGGTGCGAATCATTTTCCCTCGAAAAATGGCAGTCTTTCCTGCCCACAGGTTTTGCCTACCCAGCTATCTACAGCATGTTCCACCGTGTCAGATTCTTGTGCAACCTTGCCTGACATTCCTACAACAGATGCCACGATAGCTGTCCCGTGCCGATCACTCTTGGCGAATCGTGGCCTGATTACGGCAGCCGTAGTGCGCGATGCCACCACCGAACTTTCAGCGTTCACAGCTTCTAAAGTGCTGTGGCTTTGAACTCGCTCACAGAAGCGGATGATTGCTTAAACCATATAGTTCAACGAGTTAGATTCACTCCCCACGGTTCAATAAGTATCTGGATCACAACTTTCCATTCGAATCCGTATGAGACATAATTCAGTCGATGTTCCCCCCAAACCAGCCAGAGACGGGTAAAAATATAGGTCAGGTTATGCTTGTCCTGAGCTTTGCCTTAGGATTACTGGCGCTGACCTTCGGCTTCGATGGTTGGCTGAATAATCAGACAAATCCAAATCGCCGGCCCCAGTCCTCCGAGACCAGTACCGGTGTCCGCGAAGTTGTACTGGAGAGAAACCGCCAGGGACACTATGTTTCCGGTGGTCAGATAAATGGTGTCCCGGTTACATTCCTGCTCGATACCGGTGCTACCGACGTTGCAGTGCCAACAGCCATTGCCATCAGCGCCGGACTCGAGAAAGGTTTGCGTACCCGGGCTGCAACTGCAAATGGAGTCATTTCAGTTTATTCGACGCGGATTAATGAATTGAAACTCGGCAACATCACCCTTCATGATATCCATGCCAGCATCACGCCCAGCCTAGGGGGTGATACAATCTTGCTTGGTATGAGTGCATTGCAACGGGTTGAATTCACTCAGCGCGGCTCAACCCTTACCCTGCGCCAACAACCTGAGTCTTGACTGCCATGCACATCCCTCCAGCCGATCTACATAGTGTTGTGCGCTTCGCACTCGCCGAAGATATTGGCAGTGGCGACATTACCGCCGCTTTGATTCCGGCGGCCAACACCGTGAGGGCCAAAATCATTAGCCGCGACCAGGGCATACTCTGCGGCGGACCTTGGGTGGATGAAATATTCAATCAACTGGACCCCTCACTGCAGATAAACTGGGAAACTGAAGAAGGCAGCAGCTTCGAGCAGGGGCAGGTGCTTGCGATAGTCAGCGGATCGGCGCGCCACATCCTAAGCGCTGAGAGGACCCTGCTGAATTTCCTGCAGACACTTTCCGCCACGGCGACCCAAAGCCACCGTTATGCCTCCCTCGTTGCTCATACTCACGTGCGCTTGCTGGACACCCGTAAAACCCTGCCAGGTCTGCGCAGTGCGCAAAAATACGCGGTGCGAGTGGGTGGTTGTTACAACCACCGCATGGGGCTTTTTGATGCCTTTCTTATCAAGGAGAATCACATCAGCGCCTGTGGAGGCATCGACAAGAGCATAAAAACTGCCCGCTCGCTGTACCCGGACAAACCAGTCGAGATAGAAGTCCAGAACCTGGCCGAACTGGAGCAGGCATTGTCTGCAGCGGCTGACATTATCATGCTGGACAATTTTGGAATCTCCCAGATAAAAAAAGCTGTTGCCATCAATGGCGGCCGTTCTAAATTGGAGGCGTCGGGAGGAATAGGCGGGAATACACTGGTCAATATCGCCGAAACTGGCGTAGACTATATCTCTATTGGCTCTCTGACCAAGGACTGCAAGGCTATCGATTTGTCCCTACTGGTGGAATAGTCAATGCACAATGCTGACGAGGCGATTATGCGAAAACACGGCCTGTTTAATCTGATCAATTTTCTCGGCTTTTGCCTGCTTCCATCCCTGAGTCTTGCCCATGCCGGGAGCACGGATATCAATGGCGGTCACTACTACGGCTATTCGTATCATTGCCACGTGTCGGCCTGTGAAATGCCAGACACATTTAATACGGGCCGCATCCGGCGGGATGGCGCATTCACCGACTATCGCAGCAGGGAAAAATTTTTTAATGAAGATGACTGGTCTTTCGAAGAGGATTACGACGGCGATTGCCAGTCGACCCGGCAGGAAATGCTGATTCTGACCAGCCGCGCCGAATTGAAATACACCAATCCCCGAAACTGCGTGGTAAGGCTCGGAGAGTGGCTGGATGAATATACCGGAGAGGTCTTTATGGTTGCCACCCAGATCGACCTGGATCACATCATCCCGCGCATGTATGCCCATACCCATGGCGGCGATCGCTGGTCACCGGAGAAAAAATTACAATTTTCCAACGATCCCGTTAACTTAATGTTGATCAAGCGACGGGAGATCAGGCGCAAGCGCGATCGCGGTCCAGACCGGTACCTGCCACGGAAAGAATTTCAGTGCGAATACGTGAGTTTATGGGAGGCAATCGCCGACAAGTACGACTTGCAGCTCGGCAGCCGTGACCGCAATGAGATCAGGATGGTATTACGGGATTGCTCGGATCAATAAGCTTTCAGGCTTCG
>PCCP01000028.1 GCA_002731775.1 Gammaproteobacteria bacterium | reverse complement strand
GATACACGCCAACCGTTGGCATACCCATACCCAGAACAATACTCATGGAGGCAACGACCAGCAACAGAATCAACAGATTGCCATCGAGCATGTACACCAGTTCAAGAGTCAGCGCAAAGCCAAGCCCCGAGATGTTCAGTACGCCGATAATGATACCCGCCGCCGCCGAAATCATCATGATCTCCAGTGCCGCCTGACCGGTACGCACCAGGATTGGCAGCGCGTCACGGAGCGACAGTTTGATCGTGCCATAACCCAGAAAAAGCCCGATGGGCAATAACGAAACCGTACCGTAAACAGCAGCAGTTTCCGGCTGCAGATTGAACCTAAACAACCCCATGATGATCACCACAAAGGGGATGAAAAACAACCAGCCCTTGCTGAAGATCGGCCCCAGCTTGCCAATCTGCGATGCCTGCAGCGGTTTAATCCGGTCACGTACCGCCAGCAGGTCAACATGGGTAAACAGGGCGATATAATACAGCAGTGCCGGGATGATGGCGGCGATCACGATCTCCGAATAGGGCCTTTGCAGGATCTCTGCCATCAGAAAGGCGGCTATGCCCATCATTGGTGGCATTAACTGCCCGCCGGTCGACGCCACCGCTTCCACGCCGGCGGAATCTTCATTCGAATAGCCGGATCGACGCATTAACGGGATGGTCACTACCCCTGTCGATACCACGTTGGACACTGCACTGCCGGAAATCGAACCAAACAGGCTGGAGGCGACAATTGCGATCTTGGCTGAGCCGCCTCGCTTAGCGCCTACCACCGATTTAGAGAAATCAGTGAAAAATTCAGCACCGCCGGCTTTCTCCAGTACAAAACCAAACAGCAGAAACGCAGTGATCATGGTAGTAGATACCTTCAGTGCCAAACCGAGTAAGCCATTGGAGTCCAGACCCAGAAATACAACATAACGCGCGTAAGAGATCTCCTCGCCACGAAAATTAAACGGCAGGTAATGACTGAAAAAACCAAACAGGAGAATGAACATCAGAAACAGGAACAACACCTTTCCTGCAGTACGCCGCAGGCCCTCAGCGATCAGCCCAACAAAAACCGAGCCTGCGATCACTGCATCCACGGGTGAGGTATACAACCGGTCCAGAATATCCGGGTAATAGATAGCAACATAGACGCCATTGGCAAAACCGACCAGGGCCAGCAGCCAGTCATAGATCGGCGCCGCCTGCAGTAGATCGCTGCGGTCAGCCCGATACATCAGCAACACCGCCGGCAGCGCAATCGCCATCACCATGGCAAAAAACTGCTCGTTCATAAACGACATGCCCAGCTCACGATACACATCTAGCGCCCAGCCCAGCGAGGCCAGGCTGATCAGCCCGCACAAGGCCAGACCGAGACGATGCGAAACGGTCCTGTTTGAAAAAATATCCAGGCCAAATTCCTGCTTTTCAAGGTCACCCGGTTGCATGCGCAACTCCCGTGCTGTCAGCCATGGCTATCGGTTTTAATTCAGCTGGCCGATTTCTCGGTAAAAGACCAATGCACCTTCATGATAGGGCATGCCCACTTCCTGATACATCCTCTCAGGGTTAAAGCTGTCAAATCCAGAAAAAGACGCCACCAGGCCCGCTTTATGGTCATGTAGCGCTTCGAGCAGTTGCCGTACCACTGCCGGGTGAACATCCTTATTAGCCATCAGCAGAAACGGCGCCACGATAACATTCACAGGCTCATCCAAACCCGCATAAGCATCCCCAGGCTCGATCATGCCAATCACTGCACCCGGCGCATGGCGCGCCAGAATGGCGCTGTTTTCTTCATTGTTTTCGATGCCGATATAACGAATGCCGATTTTAGCATTAGCCTGCTGGGTCAGCCCCGCATCCATGGTGTAAAGCGTCCCTGCAATCCGCCCTGCAATCAGGTCTTCAACCGCACGTTCACCCGTTGGAGTCGGAAAACCGTTTATATCTTCGACTGTCATACCGCCCATTTCGTAAACGGCAGTCATCATCGCGCCCATGATCTTCTGGGTATTGAACTTGGTTGGCATATCACGTCCGCGAAAGTCAGACAATCGCTTAACATCGGAATCCCTGGGCACCATCACGCCAAGTGGTAGCACCCGCAATGCCGCAACTACACGCAGGTCATTGAGTGGACCAATACCGCTGAACATGGCGCTACCTTGGACGCCAAACCGAGCCACAAAGCTCACCGCGATGGAAAAATCCAGATCACCCTGGTTGACCAATGGCAGCGTCACCGTTGGCCCGCCCTGAGGCATGGCCCGCAACCGCAGCCGGCTGGCCTTAAGTGCAACTTTTGCCATCGCACCGGTCATCGCATAGCCACTTGACCCTTGAGCAGAAGTGCCGACCGTAAAGCTCTGTGCCCGTGCGCTGCTGGCAGTCATTACCGTCATAACAGCCGTTATCATCAGGCCTAGTAAGAAATGTCTGATCATTTTCCTCCGACCAATTCGTTGCTATTCAATCAGTGTTTCAAGTGCTGGAATCAGTGTCTGCATGGCTTCAGGTGAGCCAATAGTCAACCTCAACCAGTCCGGTAGCGCATTCTGATGGGCCAGCCGGCCCACAAAACCCAGCGAACACAGTTTTTTATCAAACGCCACTGCAGCCTCAGCTCCGCCTGGGATTTTCATGGTAACAAAGTTGCAGACACTGTCCGTGGTCTCATANCCCAACGACCGGATATGTTCANTTGTCCANGCCAGCCAGATATCATTATGCCTGCGTGCCGCATCGCAATGCGCCTGGTCCCGCATGGCAGCTTNNGCAGCCTCNAGCGCCACTCGCGACACCGCATAGGGGCCACTCACCCGCGACAGCGCATCGACGGCGAAGCGTGGCGCNTAGGCCCAGCCAACCCGCAGCCCGGCCAATCCGTAGAACTTGGAAAAGGTTCGCAAGACGATAACGTTTTCGGCCTTTGCATCGACCATTTGCAGGACTGAGGAATACTCAGGGTCCGCCACATACTCATAATAAGCCTCATCCACAACCAGCATAATATTTGAACGCAGCCCGTCTCTCAGCCTGGCGATTTCAGCCGGCGTGATAAAAGTGCCAGTAGGATTGTTAGGGTTAGCCACAAATACGATGCGGGTACGTTCGGTCACCGCCGACAATAGCGCATCCACATCAATACGCAGGTTGCGCTCGGCAACCGCGACAGGCATCGCACCTGCGGTCATGGCACGGATACGATAGGCCTGAAAGCCATGCGCGCTATACAGCACCTCATCGCCGACACCGACCCAGCCGAGAATAATCCAGTTAATGATGCTCTCTGAGCCCGGGCCAATCAGCACCCGTGAAGGGTCGATGCCATGGGCCTCGCCCAGGGCTTCTGCCAGAGCTATACCGTCAGGGTCCGGGTAAACATGCTGGCTACCTGCCGCATCCCGCACTGCCTGTGCTGCCAACTCGCCAATACCCAACGGCGATTCATTATTAGATAGTCGAAAAACAGGTCGCGCTGAATCCTGCATCACCCGTCCGGGTGTATACAGCGGACCTTGGGCAACAAAAGGCAGCGGCAACGGACGATCAGCAGTGTCCAGGTTATCAGACTGCGGCATATTACTTCCTTTTGTTTTCCCGGATTTGCGCCAGAGTGAGCTGCGGGTTGATCACATCGGGATCGGTTATTAGCTCGATAAAAATCGGCCCCTGCGTTTCTTTCCGCAATGCTTGGTAGGCACTGGCTATCGCTTCGGCTTGGGTCAGCTGACGTGTCTTCAGACCCATCGACTGTGTCATCGCCTGAAAATCCGGATTGTCGAGCATCACTGCCACGTTCATTCCTGAAACCGCCATCTCCTGGTGCATCTTAATGGAGCCATATATGCCGTTATTGAACATCACCACGGTCAGCTTCAGATTCCGTTTCACCGCTACCACCAGTTCCTGCGGGTTCATCAGGAAACACCCATCCCCGACATAGGCCACCACCTCTTGTTGCGGATTCTCCATTGCCGCCGCGACTGCCGCCGGCACAGAATAGCCCATGGGCGCAGATAAGGGCGCAAGCAGCGTGCCCTGCACCTTAAACTTGTGATGGCGCAGCACAAAATGGGTGTAGTTGCCAGCACCGGCACAGATTATGGTATTTTCAGGCAACACATGCTGCAACGCCTCGACACCATTACCCGGGTTCATCCTGTCACCAAAATCGACTGGCCTGTTATAAGCCAGAAAACTGCTGCGCAGGACTTCCCGCTTACCGGCAAAGGCCAGACCGGTCGCCACAGGTAACTCGGACAGCGACGCGCTAAACGGCGCCACATCGCTGACCACTGCCAGGTCAGGTTGCAGTGTTTCGCCAAACTCATCGGACAAAGCCGCCGCGTGGATAACAGTGCGGGCCTCATCTGGTGCACAAAGATGCTCATAGCGGCCAGTCTCGAGTTCGCTCAACCGGCCACCAATCAACAGCAATAGATCGCAGTCTCGGGCCCGGGTCACCAACTCGGGATGTGGACCCGGGTTAAAAGAACCAATATAACAGGGATGGCTAAAATCAATCAGATCATTGCGTCGGAAAGTGGTGCTAACCGGTAGATCCCAAGCCGCTGCAAAGGTCGCAAGATCATCACAGGCCGCCTGATCCCAACCGACGCCGCCCAGTAGAACCAGCGGCTTTTTACTTTCTGACAATAGGACTGCAATCTTGTTCATGCTGGCGATGGCAGGGGCCATTTCCGGGCGCCTTGTGGGAAGTATCCTGCTTTTCCTAATCTCGCTGAACTGAACATTATCCGGCACTGCAAGCACCACAGGCCCGGGCCGCCCCGAAATGGAAATCGACATCGCACGGCCGATCATATGGGGGATATCTTCGGCCCGTTCAACAACACCTACCCATTTTGCCACGCTGCCATACACTGCCTGTGGATCAATTTCCTGAAACGGAAATCGTCCGGCGGTGCTGGTGGTTACATGACCAATGATCAGGATCATCGGCGTGCTTTCCTGCGCCGCGGTAGACACGCCGATCAGCGCGTTACAGGCTCCCGGCCCGCGGGTCACCATACACAGGCCCGGTTTGCCCGTCATTCGTCCATATGCCTGGGCCATATAAGAAGCACCACCCTCATGGCGACAGACCACCAGATCAAATTCATCTTTCACCTGGTCCAACGCATGTAGAATGCCCGAATAGCTTTCGCCGGGTACGCAAAAACCCCGCTTTACGCCCTTTGCTATCAGACCCTGGACAATGGCTTGCCCGCCGGTCTGGGTCACCTTGGACTGTGCCACGGGTCCATCTGAGACAAAAGGCGTGGAGTTCGACATAAGCGGTTTCCAATGTATTATATTTTCAATCTGTGATTACTTTATTCCAGATATATAATTTGTAAATAAAAAACATCATTTCCGAAATCTTGAAATTGCCTGGTAACCCCCCGGGACGGCAATTCCCGCCACCCTTGGTGGCCATTATGGGCGCCGTTTTAAAGCAGATTTCCTGTCATTGCGGTCCGCAGCGGTCCAATTACTCTGCCCCCTGGCTTAGGCCCTTTTTTTCTGACTGGTCACTGGCCTACCTGCGGATCATTACATCAATTGATAGTGGTTCAAACTGGCTTCAAAAATATTTGATTCAAAAAATATTTGCTTCAATAATATTTGATCTAAAAATATTTGTTTCAGAAATACTTGATCTAGAAATATTTGCTTCAGAAATATTTGATCTAAAAATATTTGCTTCAAAAATATTTGTGCTAGAAATATTTGATCTAAAAATATTTGCCTCTAAAATATTTGATCTAAGAAGTATTAGACATGTTAAATCCCGGTAGCAGCATAAAAGCTCAGGAACTGACCCTTCAGGGAAATACCAGGCACTTATCTTTAAAGATAAGCAAGCCCTGGCACGCTATGATCAAGCCCTGAGCCCTCATACCGGATTTTTGTAACCTAAAGAAACAGGAGCAAAAAAATGCCTACATCAAATTACAGTCGCCGCGATTTTCTTGAATCCATTGGGAATCTGGCCGGGGGTTCTGCGGTTTATCGCGCCGCCCTCGCGCTTGGTCTCACCAGTGCTACTGCGGCCTGCGGTTCCTCATCTGCCTCAGCTAACAACACTGCAGGCACTATTGCCGCTACCCCCAGTACCACTGCACCAGCAAGTAGCACCTTTGTTTCCCCTGCAGACTGGCCACCGGACCTAGGCACCGGTAAAAGTGTCACTATCCTGGGTGCCGGTATCGCAGGCATGACTACTGCCTATGAAATGAATAACCTCGGCTATACCTGTACGTTGCTGGAAGCAACGGCCAGAGCGGGAGGCCGTTGCCAGACCATCCGAGCAGGTGATGTCGTTGAGGAAACTGACTCAACCCAGGTCTGTAATTTTAATGCAGACGATAGCCTCTACTTCAACCCGGGACCCGCCCGGATTTCGCACCACCATGTCAATCTACTGCGCTACTGTCGTAACTTTAATGTGTCGTTAGAACCGTTCATTAATGACAATAGAGCGGCCCTGCTTCACCAGACCGATGCATTTGATGGCGTTCCCCAAACTGCGAGACAGGTCAAAGCCGACCTGCGCGGTTACACCGCTGCATTATTGACCGATGCCGCCAACAGCGGCGCGCTGGATGCCCAGTTAAGTAGCCAGGACAGGGAAAATCTAACCGCCATGCTAGTGGACTTTGGCGCCCTCGATGCCGATGGAAACTATTCAGGGTCATCGCGAAATGGTTATATTGAATCCCCAGATGAAGAACCCAACCGCCAAACCACCGTGCCTGCCTTATCATTGTCAGCGCTTTTAAGTAGTGACTACTGGCGATATCAAACCGCCTTCGCAGAGGAAATTAATCAACAAGCATCCATGCTTCAACCTGTTGGCGGTATGGATCGAATTGCCGCTGCCTTCGAACAACGGGTACAGGATCTGATCCGCTATTCTTCTATCGTGTCCGCCATTCGTAAGACGGACAATGGCGTTCGAATCGAGTACCTGGATGGTGCTGGAAATCCCAATTCAATCGAAAGCGACTATTGCGTTTGTACCATCCCCGCGACAGTGCTGGCGAACATTGCAGCTGATTTCTCTGCAGATCATCAACAGGCGATCGATAATTTTGTTTACACCAAGGCGACAAAAATGGCGTTCCAATCCAGGCGGTTCTGGGAACAGGACCATAACATTTATGGCGGCATCAGTTGGACTGACCAGGGTATTACCCAAATCTGGTATCCCAACAACGACTTTGGTTCCCAACAAGGGATTGTCGTTGGCGCCTATACCTATTCCAACAGTGCAGGGCAACGGTTTGCTGATATGAATCCAACCGCCAGGCTTGAAACTGCCGCCACCGAG
>PCCP01000003.1 GCA_002731775.1 Gammaproteobacteria bacterium | reverse complement strand
AACTCCAACTCCAACTCCAACTCCAACTCCAACTCCAACTCCAACTCCAACTCCAACTCCAACTCCAACTCCAACACCTAGTTGAACATCTGCGTACGCTTTCTCGCGTGTCTGATCCCCGATTCCCTGTATCGTTAAAATTCCGTTCCCACTAAATAAATAGTACTCTGATAGCTGTTTTCCACTGACAACTTGAATCTCATACCTGGAAGTCTAAAAGAAGGAGTTGCTATGGCTGCCAATCGGCTGATTATCTCACGGGGCGCGCTGCTTGCAGTCGCTGTGATATTTTTAGGAGTTGCCGGGCGGCAAATCGCGGCACAGACGGAGGGTGACTGGCCCATGTACCGCGGCAATCACGCCGGTACCGGTTATTCATCCCTGAGCCAGATTAGCGTCGACAATGTTTCCGAACTGGTTGAATCCTGGCGCTACTCCCTGGCCGGCGATGGCGGCGACCGGCAGCCGAATTCACAGGCGACACCCATCGTCATCGGTGGCGTCATGTATCTACCGGCAGCGGACCGGATAGTGGCGCTGAACCCGGTCAGCGGTGAAGAAATTTGGCGCCATATCGTCGCGGATGGCGCGCCTTCGAGGCGGGGTGTTGCTTATTGGGCCGGTGGGGAAGGGATAGCGCCAAGAATCATCTTTACGGCGGGGAGACGTCTGTTGGCATTGGATGCCGAGACGGGCAGGTTGGCGACAGGCTTTGGGCCCTCTGGCGAGATCGATATGGTGATCCCGTATAATTCAGTGCCCATGGTCTATGGGAATATCGTCATAGTGGGTGCGAACACGCCGCGGGGAGCCAGTGGCGGTATCGGTAACGCGCGGGCTTTCGATGCCCGCAACGGCGACAAGATATGGGAGTTTAGCTCCATACCGCAACCTGGCAGCCTCGGCCATGACAGCTGGGCAGGTGATAGTTGGGTGGCTCGTCTCGGCGCCAATGCCTGGCCCTTTTATTTCACGGTGGATACGCAGCGCGGCTTGTTATATCTGCCCCTGGCTTCACCCATACCCTTCGCTTATGGCGGCGATCGTGGTGGCGCTAATCTATTCGCGAATTCCCTGGTAGCGGTAGATATCCACAGCGGCGAATATAAATGGCACTTTCAAACCATTCACCATGATCTATGGGATCACGATCCGCCGGCTCCGCCTGCCTTGTTCGACATTGCTAGCGGCGGTAGCACGGTTCCCGCGCTGGGGGTAACTACCAAGTCAGGCTATCTCTATATCCTCAACCGGGTGACAGGGGAGCCGATTTTTGGTGTGGAAGAGCGGGCGATGCCCTCCAGCGATGTTCCCGGCGAGGAAACCTTTCCTACCCAGCCGATCCCACTGCGGCCACCGGCCCTGGCCCGGGTCAGCTACGATCCGGCCGACCTGGTATCGGCGACAGACACCTCAGCCGAACACGCGGAAGCGTGTGCGGAATTGCTTGCAGGCATAGGTGAAATTTATAACGTCGGCGCCTTTACTCCGTGGGCCTACCGTCCCGATAGTAGTGCGGGAAAAACCACACTATTATTCCCGGGTCTGACCGGCGGGCCGAACTGGGGTGGCGCCGCCTTCGATCCGAATTCGGGATACATTTTCGTATTCTCTCAAGACCTTGGCACCTTTGGCTGGATGGAAGACGCGGAAAATGGCTCGGAATTTCCCTATGTCAGAAGAGGCCTGCGCCCGGGAAACTTCGATGTCCGCATCGGTGACTTGCGCCTGCCCTGTCAAAAACCGCCATGGGGAAAGCTGACAGCCATCGACTCTGTGAGCGGCGATGTCGTTTGGCAGCAGGCGGTCGGTTTGAGCGAAAACCTACCCCCCGACCGACAGCATACTGGCCGACCAGGTCGTGCCGCTGCACTGGTGACGGCGGGGGAGGTGTTGTTCATAGCTGCCACCGATGATAATCGTCTGCGCGCGCTCGCTACTGCCACTGGAGAGGAGCTGTGGGTGGTCAAACTCCCCCGCAGGGGTAACGCCAACCCTATGACCTACATGGGAGCCGACAATAAGCAGTATTTACTTGTTAGCGCTACAGACTCGGTGGTGGCCTACCACCTGCGCTGAGACAGCGCGACACATTCGGTGGATGACATGAACTAATTGCCGGCTCCATAATTTCCAGCTGCCCCCGGTTCTACATCTTCGGATAGGAAAAATAGAGGACATACAGGCATGAAATTAAGTTGTACAAGTAGACCGGGGAAACCTGAATGGCTGATACCAGAACTGTAAAAAGTAATCTCGCATACACCGGCACACCCCGTCACCTGCTGGTATTCATGGATGGTACCTGGAACGATGAAAATGGGCGGGATAACGATGGTGTTACCACCAATATTTACAAACTATTTCGGGTGCTGAAAGGGCGGCTGACGCAAAAATCTATACCGCATATTATCGAACATGAAGAACATCTGGCCTTGTATTTTCGGGGCATCGGCAACGACGACGACAGTAGCATGTTGGGGTCATTTTACTACGGTGTTTTCGGTGGCAGTGAGAAGCGAATCCGCGACCATGCTTATGTGAGTATCGTTGAGCATTATCGAAAAGGGGACAGGATCAGTATTTTTGGTTTTAGCCGCGGAGCAGCCTCGGCGCGTCTATTGGCCAGCGATCTAAAAAAAGAAGGCGTCGCAAAATTTATTACGATTCACTCCAAGCGAGAAAAGAATAAGTCCACCGGCGTAAGGGAACTGGTGTATAAAAAATATTCTAAAATTAGCACCATCAGGGAAGTGGCTGTCGCAGTCAGATTTCTGGGTATTTTTGATACCGTCGGTGCATTTGGTATACCTGTCGAGATAGGGTTTGGTTTTCAGAAAATAAACCTGTTTAAAGACTTAACCGTATCCGCGAATGTGAAAACAGTAGTTCATTGTGTCAGCATCGATGAGAACAGAAAACCGTTCATCCCAACATTATGTAACCAGGCAAGAAATGTAAGCGAGGTCTGGTTCGCGGGCGTTCACGCTGACATCGGCGGCGGCTATGGGCATCCGCAGTTGGGGCGTATTCCTCTTAGTTACATGCTGGGCAGGCTGGATAAAACATTTTCCAATAACCGTGTTGCTTTCGATAAAGTTAAGCTGTCCCAACTGACAGATTACAATTTGGGGGTGGACGAATTTCACCTGCATTATCATGCCGATGGTATTGTCAAAAAAAGACGGGATATCGTGGTGTTAAAGGATGGCGAGAACTCCGGGAACAAACCCGCTATTCATAGTTCAGTTTTTAATTTAATGGATTCAAAGAAACTAATTTTAAGCACGACTTTCGACGGATTCGCGAAGATTGAAGCTATCAGATACATGCCGAAATCTATCACCGGCCTGATGGGAAACTTTGCGTTAATTGAATGAATCCATACCGTCCGATTTAGACGTTGTATTTTGCCGATGACGCGGCAGCTCACCTGCGCCTGAAGTACAGGCGTGGCAAGCTTTAGCCGAGTTATGCAAAGAGTGCCAGGAAATTTATTAATCGCCCCATGGCCTCCTCGATATGTTCACTGGGGTACGTAGGGCCTCATCACGATGTGCTTCGGGTCGGCGTCGGATCGCGGCACCATTTTCTGTGGTCTTCCGGCCTGGTTGTCAGTCCCGTATAGATTGCCATCGGCATCCACCGACAATGAATGCATCTCGATCCAGAAATCAGGACCTTCTACCGGCAGATTCCAGGTGTATTCCCGGCTCCCATCCAAATTAAACTGTACGATTTTTGGTGGATTCAGGTCCGTCACCCAGGCGCTATCTTCACTAACCGTAATATCCAGCGGCATGCCCAGGTCGCCCCAGGTGGTGACGTATTCGTAGCGTGGATAGCTGTCGCTGTTGCGGTCTTCGGTTTGTTGAAACACCTTGATGTTGAGATTATCCCGATCCAGGGCATAGAGTCGTTCATCGGGCCCCATCGCCAGGCTATGGACGCTGCCAAATTGACTGGGAGCGGTGCCGCTTTCGCCAAATTCCGAGATGTAACTGCCATCCGCATCCCGAATCACGATACGGGTATTACGCAGGCCATCCGCTACCAAAATTTTACCGTCAGGCAAGAATGCCACGTCCTGGGGTTGGGCATAGTGGGTTTTATCCTCACCGGCGATGTTTTTCTCGCCCAGGGTCATCAGCAGTTGCTCGCCATCGTTTGAGAATACGTAGATAATATGCCCTGTCTCATCGATCACCCATACCCGTTGCTCCAGGTCATAGGGGCTGATGCGGATGCGATGAGGTCCAGGCCCGTCGGTGCCGGTGAACAGGTGATCCCACTGATCCCAGACTTCCAGCAAATTACCATCGCTATCGATAACGTAGATGCAGTTTTGCCAGACGCGGCCTCGTCCCCTGAGAACATTCCATCCCAGGGAGCCGGCGAAATTGCTGTATTCATCGGGTACCGGGTCAGGTAGTTCGGTTTCACCGCGTTGCAGGAAGAAGATGCGATCTTCGGACTGGACGTATACACCGGAGTTGCCGCCCCAGGAGAATCCATCCTCAGCGAAGGGCTGCATCCAGCCCTGGGTATTAAACTCGTAAGGGCTAGGGCCGATGATGCCAAGATCCTGTGCCAGCAGTGGTGTCGAGACTGGGTTTAGCAAGCCAGCCAGCATCAGGGCAAATGCCATCTTCATTGTGTTCATTCTTGTTCTTCCTCTAGGTAATGATTGCGTAGGAATTGGAATCTACCATTACAGGTGCTTGAATTGAAGGGTTGATTAGGCTGGAAAAGTTACACAGGAGCTCAATTCATCGCTAATATAGAGGTCGTTTCCAAACCATCTGCTACTCGAAATGGAGAAAATACAATGAGAAAGTTAGCACTATTTTTGGGATTGAGCATGCTGCTCACCGCTGCTGCCACCGCCGACGTACGCCGTTACCCATTGCCAAACAATTCCACTTTTCCGATTGCCCAGGCGGTCGAAGTCAGCAGCGGAAACCTGGTATTTCTCAGTGGAGCAACGCCGTTGCCTGCCAATGTCAACGCGGAGCAAGGAACTCCGGCTTATTACGGTGACACCGAAACCCAGACCGTTAGCGTATTAAATCGTATCAAGGCCAATCTCGAAGGCATGGGATTGGAATTTGGCGATATCATCAAACTGACCGTGTTTCTGGTCGGCGATCCGGCGCTGGAAGATCAAATGGATTTTGGCGGCTTCATGTCAGGGTATACCCGGTTCTTTGGTACCGATGAGCAACCGAATTTGCCGGCGCGCTCGGCATTCCAGATCGCAAGATTGGGTTCCCCGTTAATGTTTGTGGAAATCGAAGCGATAGCAGTTCGTGATTAATCGAAGCTCCCGGCCAGTGCCGCGGCTCGCATTGCGCCCTGCCGAGCGGTCAGCCAGATTCCTGGCTTTCGGGGTAGTTATTACCTGTACTCTGGTTGACGTTGAAAATGCATGGTTGGAAAATCAAGGCAGTGGCATTTCTTCACTGTCGATCGCCCGGGCGCGTTGAAAGGATCGTCTCGCCGTAGGGCTGCGTATCTGCTCGAGCCATAACACTCCCCCGTAGGGTGCGCTGTTGCCACGGGTAGCTAGAAAATCCATGTCACCATCGCCATCGAGATCCCTGGCGATGAATTTATCGAACATGCCCCGCTTGCGCCTGGAAATATCGTGCCTTATCCATTCTCTGCTGGCATCTCCGGGATTCTCGAACCACCCGATTCGCCCCAGGGCATCATTTTTGTCCACATCGCCATCGCCGGTGCGGGAGCCGCGACTGTAACTGCCTGCCATGATGTCTAATTGGCCGTCGCCGTTGATGTCTGCGACTTCGAGTCCAGTGATACTGTCTGGAGTGAAGCTGCCAATGAAGAACGGGTTCCAAGCATCGTCGATATGCTGCGGCTGTGCTAACCAGGACAGTCCCTCTGGGGTGGCGCCAATAATATCCAGCCGACCGTCTCCGTTGAGGTCAGCGTATTCCAGGTTAAAGCCAGCGGCTCGAGTACCGTTGATGCCGATGGCATGCTCTTTAAAATCCAGGCTGCCGTCCCCCGGATTTTCAAAAAATAGGAGACGGTTTTCACCGCGGGTGCCAACCAGGATGTCGAGATCGCCGTCGCCATCGAGGTCTACCGGTTCGGCGTTCTGCGGCACGCTGTAGCGACCTAGCTCGATTTCCCGCCAACTGCTACCCTGCAAGGGGTCACCACTTAATTTGAACAGGCTAACCGGGGTCGAGCGGGCAAAATCCTCGGGGCCAGGCCGCTGCGTACCCTTGTTCGCGGCAGTCACCTCGGGTATGCCATCGCCATCGAAATCAGCCATAAATACGCGGATATAAGAGCCACGACCCTGGGTCATAGGCAGAATTAGCCTGTGCCATGGTTCGCTGCGGCTGCCTACGCCAGGGTTCTGAAGATAAATCAAATGGGATAACTCGGCGGCGACGATGACATCCGGAAAGCCGTCGCCATTAAGATCCCCGATGGCGGCATCTTCCGGGGCCGGCGCATCGGTGCCTTCCGCAATAGTAATATTCAGCCACCGGTCAGGATCAGCCGAACCGAAGGCAATACGCACGTGACCTTCCGGTGCGGGGACAAAGTCAGGATCGGCCACGGACGAATCGTATGCGGTGTCAGATTCATGCACCGAGACGATGTCTTCGTAGCCATCTCGGTCCAGATCGGCCATCACCAGTCCATCGCTGCCGCTGAGCAGAAACCCGGCGAGTTCCGGATCGTCGATAATATGCTCGCGCCAGCTGATATATGCGCCGCCAGCGCTTGTCGCTGTAGTGAGGGTGTCGCCGACGCTGCCCTGGGCATGTAGGAACTTGCTGGGCATAGTACAAGTCAGGATCAGAATTACAAGCCTGACGGTCGATAGATTGCTTAAACGTAGCGCTGATCTCATGGTGATTATTTCCAACCAACAGACACCGGCGATGGTATCAGGCATCCAAGATCAACTAAAGTATACTCTTGGAACCAGGTGACTAGCTCACAAGGGCAGAAACGGCCGAAGCCGGTGGCGATAGACTGTCTTTGAGTCGACATGGATGGGTCTAAGGCTTAGCATTAATTCGGTATGTAATTAGGAAATAAAATAATGAAACCCCCAGGACAAGGTGCCTTAATGAATAAGTTTTATGTAATAACGATAATGATATTTACACTGCTACCAGTAGCAAACGCCGATAATAATGAAGGACTGGCATTAACCGCGCTCGATCGTTATGTGCGGGAACCGGATTCGAAATACAGGTATAGCATTCTCGATACGGTCGCCGGAACGGGATACAAGACCTACGTCGTCGAGATGACTTCACAGCAGTGGCTGACCGAAGAAGAAGTCAATCTGCCGATATGGGAACACTTCATGACCATTACTGCACCTACTGAGATCAGCAGTGATATTGGATTTATGACAATTTCTGGTGGCAGCAAGTCGCGCAACGCACCCGCTGCCGCACAGGCCAGCGATATTAAAAGGGCCCTGGAGACGGGTACGGTTGTGAGTACGCTTTACATGGTACCTAACCAACCCCTGGTATTTATCGACGATGCAGAGAATCCGCGCACTGAGGACGCAATCATCGCCTACACCTGGGATAAATACTTCCGCAATGGCGATGAGAAGTGGCCTCTGCGCCTGCCGATGACCAAGAGCGCGGTGCGTGCCATGGATACGGTGACGGACTTGATGGCAAGGACTGAAAATGGCGAAATCGAAGTCGACCGGTTCGTGGTGGCGGGGGCCTCAAAGCGGGGTTGGACAACCTGGACCACGGCCCTGGTCGATAATCGCGTCATCGCGATCATGCCCGTAGTCATCGACATGCTCAACGTCGAAGAGTCATTCAAGCACCACTTTTCCGTTTATGGCTCGTATTCGATGGCGGTGGCTGACTATGTCATCAACGGCAACATGGCATGGATCGGCACCGATGAGTTTGCCGCCCTGATGGACATAGTTGAACCCTATGAATATCGGGATCGACTCGAATTACCAAAATATTTACTGAACTCAACAGGCGATGAATTTTTCATTCCCGATTCCTGGAAATTCTATTGGGATGAGCTGGTGGGTGAAAAGCATGTGCGTTATGTCCCTAATTCCAATCACAGCATGGCCGGCACCGATGTTATGGATAGTATCGACGCCTGGTATCATGCGATCGTTCACAATATGTCCATGCCCAGGTACTCCTGGGATGTCGCTGCCGACGGCACTATCACGGTTTTTTCCCTGGATGAGCCTGCTGCAGTCCTGTTATGGCAGGCCCATAATCCTGAATCCCGAAATTTCATGCGGGCGGTAATCGGCAAGGCGTATACCAGTACGCCTCTCACCGAAGTAGAGCCAGGAATATACAGAGCCAGGTTGGAGCCGCCTGAAAGTGGATACACGGCTTATTATATTGAAATGGCCTATCCCAGTGGTATTGGTGCCCCACTGAAATTCAGCACCGGCGTAAAAGTGGTGCCAGATGTCACGGAATATGAATGGGAGATGGCGCCGGACAGCGCAAGAAATCGTTAAAGATCCAGACCCAAGCGCTTACAGTTTATATCTCAGTTCGCATAAATTGGATGATTGTCGATTATTTTGAGTAATTCGGCCGGGCTCATGTAAGCACCGCCGCCCCCCTGCATATTCATCGCTGCTGCCTCGGACCCGCCGAAGCGAGCGCGCAGGAATCTGGCATGATCATAACGCTGCCATCCCAGGCCATAGTCGATGAGTCTGCGGTCGGTGTTGCGTTCGAAATCTATCCGGCAGCCGTTCAACTGGCAGAGGGCATCGCTGACAATGCCAAAAAAGGATCGATCCAAATAGTAAACGGTATGCGCTAGTTCGTGACCAATTATTCCGACCTGGGCATTGAAGGGCTGATTTTTCAACAGTAGTGCAGCCCTCGGTCCTTCCAGATTTGTATCCATGATCACCTGATAAGTGCGTTTGCGGGAAGAACGCAGCATACTGGTCCAGTGCGGTCTCGAAGACAGGGGAATCGAAACATCATCGAGGACAAATTGGACCCGCACTTCTTTTAGTTCCGGGTAGTGACTCAGTGCTAACAGGGTCTGTAACTCGTAGCCAAGCGGGAGATTCTTGTTGCGACCGAATTCCGCCAGCAGGGAATCAAAGCGCGCCCGCTCCTCCAGTTCGATGTATTCCCGCACCACGGCGGCATCCGCCGTCGCACCTTGCGCCGCTGATAACAACGTCAGGCAGGTAGCTGGAATCAGGAGCAAGCGGATAATCCAGGGTCTTACACCGCTAGTCGATGGTTTCCCAAAATTTGGATCTGTCATGTCAATTATCGGTTTAAGCCCCGCCAATACGAACTGGGTCACGCGGTGGGGACAGGAATGCATAAAGTAATATGTAAGCGGTCAAGATTCGAGCAATATTAACGAGGATTAGACTTCAATTGCAGTAATGTCTTCAACTATTCGGGTAGATTCGAATAATACAATGGATCAAGACTATGCATAGCGAATGACGTAAATACTCCAGAGTTACGGTAATTTGGCAGGCTGATATTCCTCTGGCTGGCGTGCTAAGAAATGGTACTCTGATGAAATTATCGCCATCCGCTATTCAGATCGAATGCCATCGCCACCAATATCCCTTATCATGTGTGCATGAAAATTCTCATTACATCCTGTCTTTTTGTGCTACTCGCCGTCCCGATCCAGGCCCAGGCGCAAACTCTGGAGCAGTCCTTCGATGAATGGATAACGGCATTGCGTGCCGAGGCAATTGCACTGGGTATCAGTGAGGCCACACTGGCGGCCCTCGATCAACTCGAACCGGTGTCAAGGGTCTTGGAGTTGGATAACAGCCAACCAGAATTCGTTCAAACCTTCACCCATTATCTTGGTCTGCGAGTTACCGAGGCGCAAATCGAACGCGGGCAATCACTGTTGCGGCAACACGCCGCACTATTGGAAGAAGTGCGTAGCCGATATGGCGTGCAACCCCATTATCTTGCAGCCTTTTGGGCCATAGAAAGTAATTTTGGCAGAAATACAGGCGGCTTCTCTGTGTTGCAGGCCCTGGCTACCCTAGCCTATGACCCGCGGCGAGCCGAGTTCTTTCGGCGTGAGCTGTTGACGGCGTTACAGATTATCGATGACGGCCATATCGCCGCCGATTCCATGAGTGGGTCCTGGGCTGGGGCCATGGGTCAACTGCAGTTTTTGCCTTCAGTCTTCTACAGCTACGGCGTAGATGGTGACAATGATGGCAGGATTGATATCTGGAATAGTCTGCCCGACATCTTTCATTCCGCTGCGAATTTCCTTAGTGAATCCGGTTGGCGTGGTGATGAACGGTGGGGGCGTGAGGTCATATTGCCGGTGAATTTCGATTTCAGGCTTTCCGGCACTGGCACCCGCAAGCGCCTGCAGGAATGGAAAGAACTGGGGATTATCCAGACTTCCGGCGCGCCAATACCTGTTGCGGATATGGATGCATCCATCGTACTGCCCGTCGGAGCCGCCGGCCCGGCGTTCTTAGCTTACGATAACTACCGAACCACCCTGGTCTATAACCCCTCTACCTTCTACGCTCTGACGGTAGGGCATCTAGCGGATCGATTCACCGGTTCTGCTGCGATCCAACGCATGCCCGACAATGAACAAGCCATGAGCGTGGCCAACGTGAAGGAATTGCAGGAACGGCTAAATGCCCTGGGTTTCAATTCTGGCGAGCCGGACGGTCGCGTAGGCCGCAGAACCAGGAGCGCAATCCGCTCCTATCAGGGCGACTCTGACCTGCCCATGGATGGTTATGCGTCAATCCAGTTACTCGAAGCAGTGCGCGATTAGTTACACCGAGATCCCATATTGAATTGAAGCAGGGTCTGGTTTATCCTGCGCCCGCCTTCTCCGAACCTGACATTGCTCCAGAATTACGCACTTGCCCCAAGATTATTGCATGAACACTGAATTTGAGAATCAGGCACTTCACCGCTACCGACGAATGGCGTGGATCACTATCGCTGCGGTCTATCTTCTGATCCTGGTTGGCGCCAGCGTACGGGCTTCCGGTTCGGGCATGGGTTGTCCCGACTGGCCTACCTGCTTTGGACAGTGGATTCCGCCAACCTCTGAGGCCCAGCTGCCTAATAACTATCAGCAAATTTACGCCGAGCTTGGCTATGCCGAGACCCGATTCAATGTAGTAAAGACCTGGACCGAATACATAAATCGCTTGACCGGGATCAGTATCGGTATCCTTATTCTACTTACCGCCTTCTATTCATGGAAAGTCAGACGCTATGATAATTCCATCTTGCTGGCCTCGGTCGCCGCCTTCGTCATGGTGGGGTTCCAGGGTTGGCTGGGTGCACAAGTAGTGGGTTCCAATCTGCAACCGGGTTTGATCACGCTGCACATGCTGATGGCGCTGGCGCTTGTTGGCACGCTGCTGTTTGCCGTGGCACAGGCACGTCGCGGGATTATGGCGACACAATCTGTGACGAAGATAGATCCACGCTTCCAGAAGTGGTTATATATCGTATTGGGCATGACTGTCCTGCAGGTTGCCATGGGTACCCAGGTGCGCGAGATGACAGATTTTATCGCCAGAGCCCAGGGGGAAGAATTACGCTCCAGCTGGATTCAGTCCATGCCCTGGTTTTTTTACGTGCATCGCAGTTTTTCTGCAGTGGTGCTAATTTCCAATTTCTGGCTGGCACGGCTACTGATTAATTCCCTGGGTTGGGAGCACACATTGACCCGGCTCACGCTGATCATGATAGCGGTGATTTGCCTATCCGTAATCTCGGGAGCCACGTTGGGACATCTGGGCATGCCACGCCTGATTCAGCCGACTCACCTGCTGGCAGCATCGCTGCTGTTTGGCCTGCAATTTCTAATCTGGATGAGCTATCGCCACTGCCGTGATAGCTCCCTCCCGAGCGCAGGCCAGGAGAGGTCCCATCCGCGGCTATAGTGCTGGCATGCGCTAACCCTGTGTTGCGCATAAGCAATCCGAGAATCTACTCTAATTATTTATTAAATCATGTTATTTAACAATTAGTTAAATAGAGATTATAATGATAAATATATTAGCTCGTGCCGTGCTGTTTCTAGTGCTTGTCGTCACCTTGGCAGCAACTTCTGCTTAGCAAACTTCCCGGTTCGATATCAACAATGTGCTGTACCTTGGTTCCGGTAGCGATCTGACGGCCTTCATAGGAAAAATGTTGGCAGGACTGCCTTAGCGCTTCGAACTTATCAATGGCCTGGATCGTGGGAACAAACGGGAACGACGTCGTTATCAGGGCTATCTCCGGGACGAGATTCTAAGCGAGATAGAAAGGTTCCCGAGAAGGAATGGGCCCCGATTTGTTTTACACTGCGAGGGTCCTTTTAAATATCCTGTCTAATTAATTGCCTGGTGAGTTGGCTACGATGAAAAACAGAGAATTCGAACTGGTAGTTTTCGGAGCAACCAGTTTTGTTGGCAAGTTAGTTTGTGCCTATCTGGCTAAGGAGTATACGGAACCGAATTTGACCTGGGCGATGGCTGCCAGGTCCGAATCCAAACTTCTAGAGCTGAAACAGGCACTGGGTGAGGTTGCCAGCCCCATCCCGTTGATCGTTGCCGACTCCATGGATGAGAACACACTGTTGGCGATGAGTGAACGCACGGCGGCGCTCATATCTACGGTCGGTCCTTACTCCCTCTATGGCGATTTGTTACTGAAGGCTTGCATCAGCAGCGGCACCGATTACTGTGATTTGACCGGAGAGCCGCAGTGGATCAAACGCATGCTGGATCTACATGAGGCTGCCGCGCAGGCAAGTGGCGCGCGCATTGTTAACTGCTGTGGATTCGATTCCATACCTTCCGATCTTGGTGTTAAATTTTTGCAGGAACAGGCACAGCAACGATTTGGCCGTTATTGCGATCGAGTAAAGATGCGAGTGCTGGCAATGAAGGGGGGCGCCTCCGGCGGCACTATCGCCAGCGGTATTAACATGTACAAGGAGGCGGCCGGCGATACGGCACTGCAAGCAGAATTAAAGGATCTCTATTCGCTGTGTGATGAGGACTATGACCACAGACTCTCTCAGCACGATGTGAGCGTCGAATACGATGAAGATTTCAACGCCTGGGCGGGACCTTTCGTGATGGCCGCCATCAATACCCGGGTGGTGCTGCGCAGCAATGCGATCGCTGCTCANCCTTATAGTAAAGAATTTTATTACGACGAAGGTATGTTGACGGGTGCCGGCCGCNAAGGTGAGAANCGAGCAAGACGTCTGTNACTGGCTACCAGGATAATGGCCNGGGCGCTGACGCTANGCCTGATTCGCTGGCTGGCGGCGCGATTATTTCTCCCCAAACCCGGTGAGGGACCGANCCCGCAGCAGCGGGAAAATGGGCATTACGATTTACGCTTCGTTGGCAGAACCGAGCGCGGTGAAGTAATCCGCGTCAGGGTCACCGGCGATAGAGATCCCGGTTATGGATCCACTGCAAAAATGCTGGCACAGGCGGCGATCAGCCTGCGGCGCGATGTTGATAAAGATTCTTTGGCGGGAGGATTCTGGACTCCTGCCACCGTGTTCAATGACAGATTGATCCAGCGGCTACAATTCCATGCCGGCATGAAATTCGAGTTACTGGACGATTAGTTCTAAGGCAATAATTTCCTCGAAGTTTCCCAAGCTGTTATCGGTCTCACTTTCCTCTGCCTGACAGCCCGATGCTCACCGAGCCAATTTCTACACTAACTGGTGAAAATGCGCAATCTCTCCGCTCTACCCTGAATAAATACCCCTAATAAACAGTAAGTTAAAGATATGGCACGGATTGTGTAAGGCAAATGCTGTAATGCGAATTAGTGCGAGTTTATCGATGAGAACTGCAAGCTCAAGCTTGCTGTGGCATCTAAATCATTAATTCTGTAAAGGCTGGATATCTGCCGGCTGCGGTTTTTGTGCTTGGTTCAGTTTGCGGCTCTTTATTCCGAGTCGCAACTGAACCCTTTTACAGGCTTAGCCTCTCTTCGACCCGCTTTCCGTCGTGGTATTACAGCTAAACCGGATTTAATCTGAAAATAAACCAAGTCTGTATGACAGGGTTTGCTCAAGTCGTGTTAACTAGGAGAATATAATCATGGAGAATCACTCCGCGACTGGAGAAACCATGGATAGACGATGGCCACAGCTACGTAAATTTTTGGTATTCCAAATTAAACTTTATATCGATGTTTTTAGAGATATTTTCCTGAGCTTCCTCTCCTTCGGAGCATTCATCATCGATCTGATCCAGATGAACACCGGCGCCGATAGCTATTTCGAACAAGTCCTGAAGTTTGGATACGGTACCGAACGGGCAATCAACCTGTTTAACCAATACGGGGCTGAAGATCAGGGGCCACAAAGTGTCGACAAAGTCCTGCGGAAAATGGAAGATAAAATTCGTAGCAGGAAGAAGTAAGTGGACATTGACTGCTGTTTATTGTTCGCTGCTATCAACACTTTCATCTTGCCGATGCCAGTTGATGAGCTGGCGATACTTTTCCCTGATTTTCCCCTTTACTTTTTTGAATTATGAATTTTGATCGGGTATTGTCAGGCTACATAGTGCGATCAACATCAGGATATAATTTTGCCCAATCCGCTGCTGTTATTTAGTGCCCAGGTGGTCGCGATACTATCCGTGTTGCTGTTGGCGGTAGGCTTTCTCAAGACTGAACCTAAAGCCAAAAGTGCCCGAGTATTCGCGGTGCTCGCGATCTTTATCGTCTTTTATTTACTCAATGGAATGGCTGGAGATCAGATCGATCCACAGTTTCGCCTGGATTTGAGCCGCTGGGAATTGATGATTCAGATAGGGATGAGCGCGATTTCCGGCTTGTTCATGATTTATTGCTTCCTGATTTTTCAGGAACAGCAAAAATTCCCCATTAGCCTTACCGCGGCTTTTGCCTTCCAGGTGTTGCTGGATCTTGTGCTTATCACCCTGAATCTGGCCGAAGGTGCAGCGGCTGGCTCGCCCACCTTTGAATTACTGGGCACCAGTATGGACATTCTAATGTTGATATTTGTGGGATTTGCCATTTACTGGACCCTCAAGGGTTGGCGAGCCGATCTTGTCGAGGATCGGCGCGTATTCCGCTGGTTGATTATCACGGTACAGGGAGCGCTTATTTTCGCTGTGGTATTCGTGGAAAATTTCCTGCTGGATGTAGGTTCTACCGCATACCCCCTGGAGCAAGCGATTATCATCTACGCGATTGCTGCCTTGGCACTGGGAATGGTATTAGTGGCGATGCGATTCGATTATGTATCTCTGGGTTCGGTGATTCGCAAGGTAGCAGAATTGCGAGAAGAGCCCGCGCCAGAGAATGCCAAGGCGTTCGATATCGACAGTTTCGATCTAGCCTTCCGTGAGGGGCAATTGTATCGAGAGGCTGGCTTGACAATATCTATGCTGGCCAAGAAGTTAAAACTGCCAGAATATCGATTACGCACATTTATCCACAAACAGCTTGGGTACCGCAATTTTAACGCCATGTTGCACCAGTACCGGATCGAAGACGCCGGCGCGGTCCTGTCCGCTAAAGAAAGTCAAAATTTGCCAGTGCTCACTATCGCATTGTCTGTAGGTTATCAATCGATTACCCCATTTAATAATGCCTTTAGAGAGTTAAAAGGCGTTACGCCATCGGAGTTTCGAAAGCGCTGGGCCCAGCCTCAAGACTGAGTGCATTGCGATTCACGCCATTCCTAATCCCGGGATTCAATAGATAGAAGTGGACTCCCGCAGGCAGGCTGTTTATCCTTGCCACACTCACGGAATCGATTTTTCACCAATCGTAATTAGCGGAGGTCTGCAGGCGTGATAAACGAGTTGTTGCTACAGTTTGGTCAATGGATGGAGGCACAGCAATATAGCCAGATGTTGGTGGCAGGTTACTATAGCTATAGTTGGCTAGAAGCAACTCATGTTCTGTCATTAATGCTGTGCATAGGGTCCTTGTTTATTATTGATTTCCGTATGCTGGGGCTGGTCATGCCTAACGTACCAGCGACTACGATAGCGGCTCGATTGCACAAACCGATGATAATCGGCTTTGTCATCATGTTTTTCACGGGAGTCCTGTTGGTTTACGCCAAACCGGTAGAAACTATTCAGAGTCTTTGGTTCAGGATCAAGATGCTCCTGTTAGTCCTGGCATTTATTAATGCATGGGTATTCAACACCCGCATGCAAGCCGCGGATGGCAGCTGGGACATGGACCCCGTAGCTCCTAAACCTCTGCGTGTAGGTGCAATTATTTCGCTGGTTCTCTGGTGTGGCGTGGTAACAATGGGTCGCTATATACCTTATGACTGGGTTGACTGCGCGAATACCGATAATCCTACCATTTTGTGGGCAGCCGGTTGTGTTGAACAGCTAAGAGCCTTGTAGCAAAAATTCATAAAAAAACTGATTTAAGAAACTGGCCTGGCGTCAGCTATAAAATAACAAAGTGGGAGTTATGCATGCTCAATTCATTATTGAGTCGATACACCAGAACCTTGAGTCTTGTCCTGGTATTGCTACTGGTCATAGTTCTGGAGCTGTTTGAAGTCAGGACTTCTATTTACGGCAATGCCCTGCCATTTTTTGAGTGGATGAGAAATTCCTTCTGGCTGGGAGTTCTCGGTACCACCTACGGTTCTGTTTACGCAACAGTAGAAGCGGTGCATCTTTTATCGATGGCAGTCATTGGCGGAACTGTTTTGGCTGCCGATCTGCGATTGCTAGGGGTCATATTCAAGGATATACCATCGGAAACCTTGACTAGAGGCACCCATAAATGTTTTTGCATCAGCCTAACCGTCGCCATCGCGACAGGCATATTTTGTGCTGCCGGAGTAGCTGACAAAGTTTACTACATGGAAGTTTTCTGGATTAAGATGCTGGTGCTTATTTCTGGTTCCTGTTTCGTGTTTTTATTTAAGCAGCCGCTCTTGAATAGTCGTCCTCACGATGAAATAAATCCATGGGCCTTGCGCCTGCTGGCGGTGACGTCGCTATTGATTTGGTTCACCGTAGCGGCAACTGGTCGCTGGATTGGGTTTAGTTAAGCAATCGCGTCGCAGCGATCTTCGGAGAATTTGATGAATAAAAACAATAAATGGGATGACAAGGAAATTGCCGCTACGGGTACCGCGGTCATCATACTGGGTGGGCTGGTTTTATACTGGTTGTTACAAATGGAATCCACCTTGGAATTGTTGGAGCTGGCCTATGGTTCGGTAAAACTGTTTAATAACCCGCTGGTGTTTTAGACCAATGCCCCTTAGTGGATTAGAGGGATTCAGCGCTTAGCCTGAATCCGGTAAAATTACAACATCGGCTACTCTCAGCTACTTTAGCGCCTATTAACTCTTTCCCCCTATATCTCCCGCCTCATAGCCCCCCGAGGCTAATTTGAGATGCACTCCCTGGATTCGATAGAGTGCGTATTTGAACCGGCATCGTACCTTATCTTTGATCGATCTCAATATTTCATTCCCTTTTGCCTCTATAGTACCAAGCCAGTGTTCTATGACTAAGGGTTGCGCTGAATCGCTATCTTAGCAAATGGGGTGAGGGTTGTTCGTTGTTTGTTGTCAGGGCGAGGGCGTGACTCCGCTGCTTTGATTCGACTGAGGGTGGGATTACAGCATGCTGGTGGAGGATAAGATTTGTGAACCAAATTATTTATGATGTCGCGGTTTGGGTGGATGGATTCGAGTGGAGCACGTCGCTGCATGAATCCTACTATATGTAGTATTGGATTGAGTCCACCCAT
>PCCP01000027.1 GCA_002731775.1 Gammaproteobacteria bacterium | reverse complement strand
AATGTGGGTGCCAGCGATGTACATACCGACGAAGGAATCATGCGTTATGCTCCGCGAGACGACCTTTGGGTGATCGTTGATGGGCAGCGTCTTGCTGAGCGAGGTGAAGAGGGAATTCTGGCGCGCTCGGGGATGTTGCCCGTGGGCTATTTTGGTGATGAGAAGAAAACTCGTGAATCTTTTTTGACTATTGATGGCGTTCAATATGCACTCGGTGGTGATGCCGCACGTCTTGAGGAAGACAGGTCCATTACAGTACTTGGTCGGGGCTCAATGTGTATCAATAGCGGCGGCGAAAAAGTTTTCCCGGAAGAAGTTGAGTCAACACTTAAAGGGTATGACGCGGTTGACGATGTGCTTGTTGTCGGCATACCCCATGAGAAGTGGGGGCAGCAGGTCGCTGCTGTTTATTGCGCGAATACGGATGAGGTCAGTGAGAACGATCTGCGGAATTTCTGCCGTGCTTCTCTTGCGGGGTACAAGGTTCCGAAGTTGTTCATTCGAGTTGAGAAGGTTCAGCGTACTGTTGTTGGCAAGCCAGACTACAAGTGGGCGAAGTCTGTTGCCGAACAACTACAGTGAGGCTGCCAGTTCTGCTGCTGATTCCATCGCGCCTTCTATATAAGAGATTCCGTCGCAGTCGCCGATAGTATGAGTGGTAAACCCTGCTTCTTTAAATGTCTCTGCCAGCGATGTGTCGCCGGAAGCACCCTTGGCTACGATGACGTGATCGGCTTTAAGACTTCGAACCTGGCCGCGGCTATTAGTGTAGCTGACCTTGTGGTTGTCTATGACGATGCCGTTTGCTTTTCTGATTAGCACAACGCCCAGGAGATTGAGTTCTTCCAGCAGTCTCATGCGACGGACCAGGTACAACCCCTTGCCAACATCGCTTGACTCGTCCATCACGGTTACCGTGCGACCACGTTCCGCCAGGAATTCGGCAAGCTCCAGCCCCACCAGTTCACTGCCGATAATGGTGACTTTTTTACCGAGTGGCAGCCACACTTTCGACGCCTGTCTGACCAGTTCAGGGATGGATGTCGCTCCTGTCAGGGCGCCTGCCTTGACCATCAGCCGTGTGAACGTATTGGTCTTTCGCTTCAGTCCGGGATGTGACTCAGACAACACGAGCGCCCGCATCTCTTCTCCTGAGAACACAAAGTCCTGATCAGATCCTGGAATCCCTTCAGGCATGCTTCTTTGTGCGCCTGTGGCGATGATGACCTCGTCGAAGTTCATTCGCCGTAGTGTATCCACCGTGGCTTCGGTGTTTAGGTGTATCTCTACTGTCGATTGTTCGACCTGGCGGCGCAACCATTTGAGTAGTTTTTCGTTTGGTTTATAAGCGATGCTTGCAAAAGGCAAGGTGCCACCAAGTCTTTTGCCGCTTTCGATCAGGCTCACTTTGAAGCCGCGCAACGATAGTCTTCGTGCAACTTCCATACCGGCAGGTCCGCCGCCAACGACTGCCACATGGCGCGGGCAGTCGCTTGTGATGAGTTCACGTTCTTTCTCGAAGCCAGCCTCCGGGTTCACCGCGCACTTGATCTGCTTCGATACATAGATCTGACTGACGCAACAGTAGCAATAGATACAGGGGCGAATGTCAGCGGCTGTTCCGGCTTGCAGTTTGTTGGGTAAATCAGGGTCTGCGAGTATCTTTCGACCCATGCCAAAAAAATCATACTGGCCTGAAGCGATGTGTTTTTCTGCCGAGTCGGGTTCGATTCGCCCGGATGCTATTACTGGTATCGACAGGGAATGTTTGATTGCGGACGCGTTGCTGACCATCCGATTGGGTACATGAGGGATGTTTGACTCTGAATGCAGTGCACCTCGATTCGCGTCATGGTATGCGGAGACAGTTATTGCATCGACGCCCGCCTTTTCGCCGAGACGTGCTGCCTCGATTGCATCGGTCAACGTGATACCGTCGGTTTTGCCGTACTCAATTGAGTCCAGTTTGCACCAGAGTGGAAAGTCATCGCCGACGGCGCTGCGGACACTTCCGATTATCTCGGTGAGCAGCCTGGCGCGATTCTCAAGACTTCCGCCATAGCGATCGTCGCGTTGATTCAATGCCGGGGAAAGAAAGCCGGAAATCATGTAGCCATGCCCTCCATGAATCTCGATGCCATCGAACCCGGTTTCTTTTGCTCGTGCGGCGGCGGTGCCGAATTGGGCGACGATCTGGTCGATATCATCCTGGTTCATCACCTGTAGCTTTGGGGTTGGCATATCCGCGTCCATAAAGGCTGCCATTTCGCTTTTCAACATCCCTTCGGCCAGGTTGCTGATGCCCTGCGAAGGATAGGATGGCACCAGAATGGGCCTGCCGGCCTTCATGTCCTGGGCGGCACTCAGGCCTCCGTGATGCAGCTGCGCCGCGATCTTTGCGCCGTGGTGATGAACCGCAGTCGTCATTGTTTTCAGTCCGGGAATGAACTTGTCTTCTGAGATGCCGACAGAGCGGGGAATGCTGGCGCCGCTAGGCCACGCGATGCTGGTGACTCCCATAACGATGAGACCGATGCCTCCCTTCGCGTGCCGCTCGTGGAAAGCAACAATACGATCACCGCAGGTACCATCTTCGCTGGCTAGGTTGATACCCATGGCGGATACCACCATGCGGTTCCTGGTCTCTAACGTGCCTATTCGGCCGGGGCTGGTCAGGTGTTGGAATTTTTTGCTCATGCAATATCTCATGCCTCGTTACATTGGCGATCCGGGAAGGCCAGGAAAGTAAACGCCGGTTGTCATTCCGCCGTCGATGACGAGTTCAGTGCCATTACAGTAGCTCGCGGCGTCAGAGGCAAGATAGGTTACGCCTCTGGCGATCTCCTCGGGTTGGCAACCTCGTTGCATGGAAACAAAGCCGAACCCCTTGTCGACATCTTCCTGTGGTGCTTTGCCGGGATTGGTCATCGGCGTGTTGACACCACCGGGATGCACAGTATTAACCCGCACGCCGTGAGGTCCAAGTTCCAAAGCGGCCGCTCTGCTGAGTCCCCTGACGGCGAATTTACTGGCAGCGTAAGCGCTGACGAAGTTGCTTGGCATCATGCCTGATGCCGACGACGTATTGATAATGACGCCTTTCCCGGCGGCTTTCATAGGAGGGATCACTGCCTGCATACCGAGAAAAGTGCCGGTGACGTTGACATCCATTAGTCTGCGAAAGTCGTTCGGTTTGATATCTTCAATAAGTCCGAAAGATAGAATGCCTGCGTTATTTACCAGGATGTCGATTCCGCCGTGTTCAGATAGCGTCTTTTCCATCAGGACTTGCCAGGCTTTTTCTTCGCAGACATTGAGCTCCACCGTTGAGAGGCCCGGGCCCGAGATACTGGCCAGTTCCTCCTTGAGAATGTCAGCGCAGATTACGTGCTTCGCTCCTGCCTTAATAAAATCGTTAGCGATGGCGAGGCCGATACCTCTGGCAGCGCCAGTAACGATAGCGATCCTGCCTTCCAGAGAGTGGGGATGGTTCATGATGTCGTCCTTCCAATCAAGATTGCGCGGCGTGGTGTGCTGCAAGATAGCCAAAGGTCATAGCAGGGCCCAGGGTGGAACCTGCGCCTGGATAGCTGCGTCCCATAACTGAAGCGGATGTATTGCCGATGGCGTACAGACCCTTGATCAAGTTGCCGTTTGTATCGATGGCCTGTCCATTTTCATTGGTCAGGACGCCGCCTTTTGTGCCGATATCCCCGGGGAATATTTTTATAGCATAAAACGGTGCTTTTACCAGGGGGGCAAGGCAAGGGTTCGGTTCGCTTCTCGGGTCTCCATAGTACCTGTCGTAGCCGTTGACGCCACGGTTAAAATCCGGGTCCTCGCCTTTTTCCGCATACTCATTGAAACGGTTGAAGGTTTGTTCGAGAACCGCCGCGTCCACGCCAATTTTGTCAGCAAGCTTACTGATGCTCTGGCCTCGGTGCATGATGTCTTTCATGCTGGCTTTTACCAGGCCGTCTGTTTCTGGAGGTCCGGGGAGAAGAGGGCCGACCGGATACTCGCCGCGATATCTGGCGTCGAAGATAAACCAGGATGGAATCGTGGAGCAAGTGTCGGAATGTAAACGCATCATCTCTCCACCCGCGACGTGATACGAGGCAGACTCGTTCATATATCGCTCGCCCTGCTGGTTAACGATAAGGCATCCTGGCAGCGCTCGTTCAACGAACATGGGCCGGGCTCTGTCTTCATCGCCGAGTTTCATTGATGGAGCCCACCAGGCACTATCCATGAACTCCAACTCGGCACCCATTCGTTGGGCGGATTGAATAGCATCGCCTGTATTGTTGACCTGAGATCCGCTCCACTGCGGTGATGATTCAGTAACGAAGTTACTGTTGCGCATTTCCTGATTGCGTTCAAATCCACCGGCAGCGAGGATGACGCCGCGATTAGCCTTGATGGTGAACTCCTGTCCGCTGTAGTCAACAACCGCGCCGGTGATTCTGTCGTCTTCACGAATGAGTTCTTTAAGGGAGATACCCAGGCGCAGGGGAACGTCCCGTTTTTTGAGCGCGACTCGAAGCTGGCCAAGCAGTGAGTTCCCTGCGGTCAGCCTTCTGTCTTTGATGGTTCGGTATCGCTGTGGCAGATCCAGGTAATAGCGTGCCATTACTTTGAAAGTGTTCCACATCCAGCCAGGTCGTTTGGTAATCATTGGGCGGGCTTCGCCGATGGTCCAATTGACTCTGCCAAATGCCTGCGCGGCCTGATGCATTGGTTGCAGAGTACTGTACAGACGCCCAAGTTTTCTTGCTGTAATAGGTAGGGGCTCGTGAGACCGGTTCTCTTTGGCGCCCGGCAGGTCCATGTGATAATCCGCGTATTGGACGCAGCGGAAGCTTGCGCCACACTTGTCTTCCAGAAAGTGCAGCATCTTACTGGCGTTTTCGATGTAGGCTCGTAATTTAGTTTCAGGCACTTCATCGCCAATCAGATCTTTTAGGTAAGCGAATGCGTCTTCGGGGGAATCGGGTACGCCGGCTTCCGCCATGTGTCGGGTGCAGGGGATCCAGAGTGTGCCGCCGGATGTAGCCGAAGTACCGCCCCATAGATGACCTTTCTCGATCACCATCGCCTGAAGACCAAGTTCCGCTGCCGTGACTGCCGCTGTGAGTGCACCCGCACCAGAGCCGACGATAAGAAGGTCTGTGGTCCAGGTGGCGTCGTTGTGATCGGTCTGCGCGCTCATTAGCACCTCTTATTGCGATTTATAGAAAAAATAGAAGAAAAATATATCACTATTCGTTAAAATATTCACAAAAAATACGCATATGGTTTATTGGTGTCGCTTGGCGCGATCTGCTGGCTGAACGACAGAGGAATTATTGTGCAATTTGAGTTTACAGAAGAACAGAGAATGATCGCATCAATGGCGGAGGAGTTTTCGCGTGCAGAAGGTACCAGTGAAAAAGTGCGCCACGCGATGGAATCTGAAGCAGGTTATCTGCCTGAAGTCTGGCGGTCCCTTTCGACAGAGCTGGGCCTGTGCGGGCTTCTGGTACCGGAATCCGCAGGTGGTCAGGGTCTGACCATAGTAGAAATGGCACTGGTATTTGAACAGCTCGGAAAGACACTGCTACCCTCACCGCTACTGACGACTGGCGTCTTGAGCGTGGCGATTCTTGATAAACTTGGGCAGACGTCTGTGCTGGAGAAAATTGCCCGTGGAGAATCCAGGTGCACTGCCGCTTACCTTGTAGAAGGTACCGCCCAATTCGTGTTGGATGCTGCAGGTGCGGACCATCTAATTCTGGCAGACATGAATACTTCCTCTGTTTACATCGTAGATAAACCTGGTTCGACAACCGGTCTCATTGCCGAGCCCATCGACATGATGGATCAGACCAGACGTATGGCGAGTGTTTCCGTTACCGACTTTGGTGCCATTGAAGAATACAAAGTGGCAACCGGCACTGAAGCTCTGGCCGCGATGCAGGCAGGCTTTGATCTGGCCCGCATCGCGCTTGGTGCCGAGGCCATGGGGGCAGCTCAGGAGTGCCTGGCCAGAACGGTTGAGTATGCTCGTGAGCGAGTTCAGTTTGGCAGGACGATTGGCAGCTTTCAGGCGGTGAAGCACCAGCTGGCAGATATGATGGTGGTCAACGAGGCTGCTATCTCGGCGGTTTATTTCGCAGCTTGTACCGTGTCTGAAAATCCTGGCGAGTCGCCACATATGGCTGCCCTGGCAAAAGTTCAGGCGAGTGAAGCTCTCAGTCACTGTGCCGCCCGGATGATCCAGCTTCATGGTGGCATTGGATTTACCTGGGAACATGACGCCCATCTTTACTTCAAGCGTGCGAGATCAACGTCGACCCTCTTTGGTCTCAATTCGGATCTTGATGAAACCATCGCCCAGGAAATCGGTCTGGAGGCGTACGCATGAAGCTTGGGTTTACAACTGAGCAGGAAGCCTTTCGCACAGAGATTGCCGGTTGGCTTGAGGAGCAATTGTCCGGGCCGTTTGCGGATATCCGGGGAGTGACATCGCAGACCGCCTTCGCGGAACGTCGACTCGAGTGGGAACAGGTGTTGGGTGCCGCAAAATGGAGTGCCATTGGCTGGCCAGAAAAATATGGTGGCCGGAACGCTGATCTGGCTCACCAGGTGATTTTTGCCGAGGAATATGCCCGGGCCAGGGCGCCGGGCAGGCTGGGTCATATGGGTGTAGAACTTGCCGGACCAACCATCCTTCATTTCGGTAGCGATGCCCAGAGAGAGCGATTCCTGCCAAAGATGGCATCAGGTGAAGAGATGTGGTGCCAGGGTTATTCCGAACCGGGAGCCGGGTCGGATCTTTCGAGCGTGCGCACCAGGGCCACGCTTGAAGACGGGCCAGATGGAGAGCGCTGGGTGATCGAAGGTCAAAAAATCTGGACATCGCTGGCACAGTTCGCGCACTGGTGTTTTGTTATTTGTCGAACAGAAGCTGGCAGCAAGGGGCGTGAAGGAATTTCTTACCTGCTGGTACCGATGGATCAGCCGGGCATTGAAATCAGGCCGATCAGGCAGATGACAGGTGAAGCAGATTTCAATGAGGTGTTTTTTGATGGTGCCGTTACGGCGAAAGAAAATGTCGTCGGCCTGCCGGGGCAGGGCTGGCAGGTAGCGATGGGCACACTTTCATTTGAGCGGGGTGTGTCAACACTGGCGCAACAGATGCATTTCAGGAACGAGCTTGCAGAGATCATTGATGCTGCCAATGCGAACGGACAGAATAGAAATCCACTCATACGACAGAAAATANCCANNGCNTGGCGAGGTCTGCAGACGATGCGAGCCAGTGCCCTCAGGATGCTGTCCGGTGCTGAATCNGGTGCGCTCAGCGGCCCTCAATTCACCTACAAAATCTTCTGGGCAACCTGGCATCGGGAATTGGGCGANCTGGCGATGGAAGTCCTGGGTCAGCGGGGTGAAATAGTCGGTCCGGACTACGAGTTAACGGATCTGTCTCTCATGTATCTTTTTTCTCGCGCGGACACTATCTACGCAGGTACCAATCAGATTCAACGAAACGTGATCTCAGAGCGTGCGCTGCAGATGCCAAAAGAACCGCGAGGATAAATCAAGCGCCATGTACTAAGTGGACGCATGTTTCTGCTCTGGTTCTTCAGGTTGGCTATAGGCTTTCAGGCCGAGTTGCAGCATCGTAGCCGCCGTCAACGAAAAGCACCGTCCCACAGATATAGCTTGCGTCCCCGCTAAGTAGAAAACGAATGGCGTTTGCGACTTCATGAGGCTGTCCCATGCGTTCAATTGGCGTCATCTGCAGCAGGTTGTCGACCACATCTTTCATACCGGGTTTTTCAAATAGTGCCTCAACCATGGGGGTCTGGATGGGGCCGGGGGCCACGGCATTTATACGGATGCCAGCGCGAGCATAATCAAAGGAATTTTTACGCATCCAGTATGCGAGAGCTCTTTTTCCTGCCATATATTCCATGCCAGTTTCCTGTTCGGCGATTTTCAATGCGGCGGTTTCGTCACCGTCCAGCAGTGGCTCAAGCAGTAGGTCCTCGCGGGAGGACATGGGCGCAGAATTCGAGCAGAGCAGGACCACTGCACCTGATTTTTTTTCCAACAGAGGCCGCAATCCTTCAACCAGAGAAACCGCACCGAAATAGTTGAGTGCTGTAATGAGCGTTGCCGGATGACCGGTTGCTGAGCCAAGGCCCGCCAGCGGAACGAACCCATCGAGACCGTCAGGCGCACGAGCTGCAATTTCTGTGAGCGCCGCACTTCGACCCTTGTTTGTTGTCAGATCAGCGATGATGTCAGCATCCCTGATATCGACATTGATGACGGTGTGGTTTTCATGCCGAAGTTGTTCTGAGAGGGTTGCACCAATTCCGGAGGCACCGCCTGTCAGTGCGATTGTTGCCATGAGAGTTCTCCTGCTGTCTGAATCTGTTTATATAATAGAGTTAACCTGGTGTTCAGGGTTTCGTCTGCCGCTTTTTCGGCGATTATCACTGTCGCTGCATGAGTGTTGCCTGATATCAGGTTAGGCATGACAGACGCGTCAATCACGCGCGAGCCCGGGGGAGTGCGCGGTTACTCCGCAGCCAGGAGGAATCGATATCAGGGGGTGCCGATGCGATCGTGCAGCTTCAGGCAGCAGAACCAGGACCGGGTTATCGGCGCAAAGACGGTCGGCAGGAACGCAGCCCGTAGATCCACCGCCGCCGATGATGTCGTCGTACTTTACCTTCGTCATTAACGGCTGATATTGCGTTGCTCGGCGGCTCTTTCCCGATACTTATCGAATTCTTCGCCGGCATAGAACTGACGAAAGAAGTTTCGGAAATCGTTGATTGGGCCGTCACCCTGGCATAGCGGCGGGTTTTCGATGTATTTCTGGCGATCCCAGACCACCTTGTCCTGATCAAGTTGTTTACAGATGTCTTTGATGACGGCTTTGGCGAGACCGCCGCTTTCGCCATCTCTGTCTGACTTCAACTGTGTAAAAGCGAATCTGAGGTGGGTAATGTTTTTTGAAATGGGTGTCACACCTGCAAGCATCAGTGTTTCGCAAATACCCGTAAACTTCGTCCAGGGTTGGCCCGGCCCGTCAACACCATAAGCAATGGTGCCATCGACAATACCTTTAGGTGTTCCCATCTTGACGCGTACTTCTGCGGTTCGACAATGTCCGTCGAAATTGATGTCATAGTCTGGGCTGTCAGCGACTCCATGGATGTACTGAAAGTGGGCAGTGTCGGCACCGTTCTCTGCAATGGTTTGCATTGGGCCATAAACGATCCATTCGTGTTTTTCGTAATCAGACCAGTCAGGGTC